>JALQZL010000070.1 GCA_023258355.1 Wenzhouxiangellaceae bacterium
TAAGGACCATGTCTGCGCCTTGGGCTCATAAACCCAAATCTCACCCTCTCGAATGGTGCCTACAAAAAGCCTTTGTGTCTGTGCATCAAAAGCCATGGCTTCAGGCATCGATCTATCGCCATCAAGGGTTGCAAACACATCGGCTTGCCCAAATGGCTGACCGGCTTGTGTCATTAATTCCGATAAGTGATCGTAGAGACTGTGCTGGCGAAGATCATCGACCGCGTCAAACTGCGACCAGTCTTCAGATAGCCCTTGTTGCTGCATTTTTAGCATCATGCTAAAGGCATTGGATGTTTGCCCAAGCTGCGCATACCCTTGAACCAGATGCCGCATGAAATCTTGGTTGAATGGTTTGAGTTCGTGGAGTTTTTCGGTGGCAGCCACCCATTCAGGGATTGCGTCATTGCCATAGGCCGTGGCGGCCTCGCGCAAATAAAAGGCATAACGCTCGGGTGGTGAGAGACGGTTTGGGTCTACCTGAGCCCAACCTGGCACTGCCAACCAGCACGCTAAAAATAGCCCACTCATTTTTTTCCAATCAAACATAACTGACCATCCTGTATGCTTAAAACCTAACTCACTCTTCATTATGGTGCATTTATGACCAAAAGTTCAGTGCAAGCGCTTTATCACGGCCGCTATCTTATCCTTGAAGAGCGCGATGGCTGGGAATATGTGGCAAGACATCACCCAGTGGCTGCCATCATTGCTTGGACGCCCGATGACCAAATGGTGCTGGTTGAGCAATACCGAAAGCCCATTGAACGGCACACCATTGAAATTCCAGCTGGCCTCATTGGCGATCAAGCAGACAGCGCGGACGAGTCTATGTTGGAAGCGGCTGGCCGCGAATTAGAGGAGGAGACAGGCTGGCGCGCCAATGCGCTTCAACCAGGGATGGCCGTGCCCACCTCTGCCGGCATGAGTAGCGAATGGGTGCAATTTTTTTGGGCGAGCGGTCTCACCAAAGTGGGTCCTGGTGGCGGAGACGCCTCGGAAGACATCACCGTTCATGAAGTGCCACGGTCCGAGATCAATGCTTGGCTTTTGGAGAAATACGCCCAAGGTTATGCCATTGATCCCAAAATCTATGCCGCCCTATACTGGTCACAACAAAGAAACTAATCAAAAACACAAAACAAGGACGAACCCATGACTCAACGCCCCCTCCTCCCAGCGATGTTCCTTTTAATGGGACTGGCCTTGGCCGGTTGCCAACAGGCAACTCAAGATACCTCTGCCGCTGAATCAGCTCAAGCACCCATTGCGATTGTTATCCATGGCGGTGCAGGCACGGTGACTCGGGAGTTGATGACGCCTGAGAAAGAAGCAACGATTCGTGCAGCACTGACCGCTGCACTGGAGGCGGGTTACGCGCGTTTGGCATCGGGTGAGTCGAGTCTAGAGGCCATCACAGCCGCGATTCACATCCTTGAAGATACCCCTGAATTCAATGCGGGCCGTGGGGCCGTGCTGAATTTTGATGGCATGATTGAGCATGACGCTTCCATTATGGATGGCGCCACTGGCCAAGCAGGCGCCATCGCTGGTGTCAGCGTAGAGAACGGTGGTCTGCGTCACCCTATTGATGCCGCTCGTGCTGTGATGATGCACTCACCGCATGTCATGTTGAGTGGCGCCGGCGCCAAAACCTTTGCGGAGAGCCAGGGCCTTGAATTTATGGCAGCCGATTGGTTTTTTACCGATGATGTGTATCAACGCTGGCAAGATGCACAAAACGCACAAACATCAAACGCCGAAAGTCAAGATACGCGGTGGTATTCAACTGTCGGCGCCGTGGCACTCGACAAACAAGGGAACTTGGCGGCTGGCACTTCCACAGGTGGGATGACCAACAAGCGTTGGGGAAGAATTGGCGACTCGCCCATCATTGGGGCAGGCACCTATGCGAACAATGACAGCTGTGCGGTGAGCGCAACAGGCCATGGAGAGTACTTCATCCGACACGTTGTGGCCTATGATATCTGTGCTCGGATGGCCTACCAAGGCAAGCGCCTGACCGATGCCGCTGACGAGGTCATCAACCAGATCTTGCTTGAGGCTGGTGGTGCTGGTGGTGTGATCGCCATGGATCCCAGAGGCAATATCGCCATGCCATTTAACACCCCCGGCATGTATCGAGGCTTTATTGATACCAATGGCCAGATCACCATCGCTATCTATGGTGATGAATAGCCAGTAATAACTTAGCTCGTTGGGCCCAACCCTAGGCTTTTGCAAATAGCCAATGTGGGTTTGGCCTGATTGAGCGTGTAGAAATGGAGTGCAGGCGCACCCCCGGCTATCAAACGCTCACATAGCTCTGTGACCACCTCATGGCCAAAACTTTTCAGTGATGCCACGTCACCAGAAGCTTCCCAAGCACTCAATCGCTTTGTGATCCACAGGGGGATCTCAGCACCACAGAGTTTTGAAAACCGCGCTAGTTTGGCGTAATTGGTGATCGGCATAATGCCAGGCACAATGGGCACGGTCACGCCCAGTGCACGGGCCTCATCGACAAAGCGAAAGTACGCCTCAGCACTAAAAAAGTATTGGGTAATGGCGCCATCAGCACCCGCATCGACTTTCTGTTTGAAATAAGCCAAGTCCGTTTTGGGGGACTCAGACTCAGGATGATGCTCGGGGTAGCAGGCGACTTCAATGTGAAAAGTGCTGCCAAAATGTTCACGAATAAAAGTGACCAGTTGAGCAGCATGAGAAAAAATCCCTCGGCCTCCGCCACTGGGACGGTCTCCTCTCAACACCACCAGCCGATCCACACCATGGGTTTGATAAGTCGTTAAGAGCGCCAGAATGCCCGCTTGGTCTTCTGCCATGCACGAGATATGGGGAGCTGCTTTGAGCGAGGTCTCTTCAAGTAGCCTCAAGACCATGTCCGCCGTCCGCTGGCGGGTAGAGCCCCCAGCACCAAAGGTCACTGAGACATACTCTGGTGAGAGGACAGACAAAGCCTCGGCAGTCGCCACCATTCGAGCCTGTGCGTCAGGCTCGAATGGTGGGAAAAACTCAAAACTAACCGGACAACCCATTAGTCAAAACAAATCAACTGGTCGCTTAGTAGCGATAATGATCTGGTTTGAATGGGCCCTCTTGAGGTACCCCAATATAGTCGGCTTGCTCCGCTGACAATTCAGTCAGGCGCGCGCCAATTCTATCCAGGTGCAAACGGGCCACTTTTTCATCTAGGTGTTTGGGCAAGACATACACTTCATTGTCATATCGGTCACCATTCTTCCAAAGCTCAATTTGTGCGAGCGTTTGGTTGGTGAATGAATTCGACATCACAAAGCTTGGATGGCCTGTTGCACAACCTAAGTTCACCAGACGACCCTGAGCCAACAAGATGATGCGCTTGCCGTCAGGGAAGACAATGTGGTCAACTTGTGGCTTGATTTCATCCCACTCATACTGCTCGAGTGAGGCCACATCAATCTCATTGTCAAAGTGGCCGATGTTGCAAACGATCGCCTCATTTTTCATGCGCAGCATATGATCATGACGAATCACGTTGAAGTTACCCGTTGCGGTCACAACGATATCGGCAGCCTCAATCACACCCGCATCTTCGAGGTTGACCACTTTGTAACCTTCCATGGCCGCCTGCAAAGCACAGATAGGATCTGCTTCAGTGACCCACACATTGGCACTCAGTGCGCGCAAAGATTGTGCTGAGCCTTTGCCAACATCACCATAGCCACACACGATGGCTGTCTTGCCCGCCACCATCACATCCGTGGCGCGCTTGATGGCATCAACCAAAGATTCACGACAGCCATAGAGGTTGTCAAATTTTGATTTGGTGACGGAATCGTTGACATTAATGGCAGGGAATTTCAACGAACCTTCTTTTTGCATGCGATAAAGGCGGTTGACCCCTGTGGTGGTCTCTTCCGTCACCCCTTGGATATTTTTCAGGGCTTCTGAATACCAGCCTGGGTTAGTCTGCAGACGCTTTTTGATCGATGCAAACAACGCTTTCTCTTCTTCACTGCCTGGGTTATCCAACACTGACGCATCCGCTTCAGCCATAGAACCCAAGTTCAAAAGCATGGTCGCGTCACCACCATCATCCAAAATCATGTTGGCAGTTGATCCATCAGGCCATTGGAAAATACGGTGGGTGAACTCCCAATACTCGACCAGAGACTCGCCTTTAAACGCGAAAATAGGGATGCCTCGCTCCACCATGGCCGCTGCGGCATGGTCTTGTGTGGAATAGATGTTGCAGGAAGCCCAACGTACTTCAGCACCAAGCTCAACCAGCGTTTCAATCAGTACCGCTGTTTGAATGGTCATGTGCAAAGAACCTGCAATTTTGGCGCCTTTTAGCGGCTGGTCTGCCTTGAACTCTTCTCGCATTTGCACCAAACCGGGCATCTCGGTCTCAGCAATCTCCAGCTCCTTACGTCCAAAAGCAGCCTCGTTGAGGTCTTTAATGACATAGTCATGCTCAATCGAGGCGATGGTGCTATCAAACAGGACACTGTTGACGGTATCTTCGTGTTTTGCGCTCATGATTTAATCCTTAAGTGATGTATGTATTGAAATAAATTCTGTTGCTGTCATTTGGCCTACAGACCTGCCGCTTTTTTGAGTGCCTCAGCTTTATCGGTCTTTTCCCACGTAAAACTTTCAAACTGCTGACCAGCCACGTCAAGGGTGGCTGGTGTACGGCCAAAGTGACCGTTGGTGGCCGTTGGTCGATACATTGGATGCAAAAGGTCTAGCATCTTCACGATGCCGTAAGGCCTCAGATCGAAGTGATCTTGGATCAGTTGTTCAATCACCTCTTCAGCGACTTTAGCTGTGCCAAAGGTGGTCACTGAGATCGAGGTTGGCTCTGCCACACCAATGGCGTAACTGACCTGAACCTCACACTGATCAGCCAAACCAGCGGCCACGATGTTCTTCGCCACATAGCGAGCCGCGTAGGTGGCTGACCTGTCCACTTTTGAGGGGTCTTTACCTGAAAACGCACCGCCCCCATGGCGTGCCATGCCCCCGTAGGTGTCGACAATGATCTTGCGACCGGTGAGTCCAGCATCACCCACAGGCCCACCGATGACAAATTTGCCAGTGGGATTGATGTGATATTTGGTCTGTGCACTCAACCACTCCGCAGGCAAGATGGGCTTGATGATGTGCTCCATCACACCCTCCCGAAGGTCGTTGAGGCTGACTGATTCATCGTGCTGTGTTGACAAAACCACCGCATCGATACCGACAGGCTCATTGCCCTCATACCGAAGTGTCACCTGACTTTTGGCATCAGGTCGCAGCCATGGCAACGGGTTATCGTGACTCTTTCTCAGATCTGTCTGGCGCTCGACTAGGCGATGCGCATAATAAATCGGTGCTGGCATTAACACGGGTGTCTCATTGGAGGCGTAGCCGAACATCAGGCCTTGGTCGCCCGCACCCTGCTCTTCGGGCAACTGGCGATCAACACCCTGAGCGATATCAACAGACTGCTTGCCGATCATGTTGATCACCGCACACGTGCTGCCATCAAAGCCGACTTGGGAGCTGTTGTAACCAACATCGACAACCACTTCGCGGATCAGGTCTTCCAGATCGACCCAAGCACTGGTGGTAATTTCCCCACCCACAATTACGGCACCTGTCTTAATAAAGGTCTCACAAGCCACACGGGCGTTGGGGTCCTGAGCCAAAATGGCATCCAAAATGGCATCAGAAATCTGATCAGCCATTTTGTCTGGATGGCCCTCAGAGACGGATTCGGAGGTAAAAACGCGGCCTTTCATGTCAATATATCTCTCAATGCGGATAGAAAGATAGATATTCTACCGCAAGCCTCGTGACGATGCACCCCCGAAGCGTTGACAGGCTAAACTTAAGCCCATGACTGCAGAAACCATTGTCGTGCTCATTTCCCATGCGCTGCTGGCACCCGCCACAGCCCTGCACGCTTTGTTATTCAAGCGCGACTCCAGAGCTGCCTTTGGATGGATTGTGGTGTGCATTCTTTTCCCCCTGGCAGGCCCACTGCTCTATCTCTTCTTTGGCCTCAATCGAGCCAGAGGCCGTGCGCAGAAGATGGGCTTGGATTTTGCCTTCTTCGGCCCCGAGCGGGGTGGCCCTTTGCATGGCCTTGATCAAACAAGCGAGCCGGCGGACCTGAGAACACACCACCTCTCACCTCACGAACCGACACCCTCTCATGACCAAGACATCGCGCATCCTCTAAGACAAGCTGGTCAATCCCTGTCGCGTCACCCTGCCGCACCCAATAGTGGTGTCGAAGTGTTTGAAGGCGGTGAGGCGACTTTCCAAGCCATGCTAGAAGCGATTGACACAGCAAAGCATCACATCCTGATCGCCACTTACATTTTTGATCGGGATCCCACCGGGCAGCGGTTTGTGGATGCCCTCGCTCGAGCGGTGAAAAGAGGGATTGAGGTGTTTGTCATCATTGATGGCGTGGGCCGTCTTTACTCTCGGCCACCGATCACTTCAAAATTAAAGAAAGCTGGCGTGCATGTTGGCTTGTTTTTACCTCCGAGGCTTTTGCCACCCTCCGTATCGATCAACATGAGGAGCCACCATAAAATCTTTCTGGTCGATGGTGAATTTGCCATGACCGGCGGTATCAATATTAGTCATCGCCACCTCTTAACAGCCAATGACAACCGACACCCCACCAATGATCTGCATTTTCAGCTCTCAGGCCCTGTGATCAAGCAATTGCGGGCTGAGTTTGACCGACTTTGGCAGATGACCACGGCCTGTCTTATCCCCCTCCCCGACCCCATTGAGCCCAACCCCACGCCTACTCCTGAGGCCTGGCCGATTCAAGCGCGGGTCATCACCGATGGACCTGATGAAGACCTCGACCGACTGACCATGCTCTTCATCGCTGCGCTGTCGCAAGCCAGACGGTCTATTCGAATCATGACCCCTTACTTCTTACCGCCCAGAGAGTTGGTCAGCGCCATACAGGCCGCTTCCATAAGAGGGGTTGATGTGGCGCTTGTCTTGCCTTCGAATAACAACTTGGCTTTTGTGCATTGGGCCACACAGAACATGCTGTGGGAATTACTTTTCCGAGGTGTCAGGGTCTACTATCAAGCACCACCCTTCCACCATGGCAAACTTCTGGTGGTTGATGATGCCTACACCGTGATCGGCTCGAGTAATTGGGATATACGCAGCCTCAGACTCAACTTTGAACTTCAAGTGGAAGCCTATGGGCGCGAGTTTGGCGACGCCATGCGTGCGTTGGTCGATCAGGCTGCGGCTGGCGGACGTGAGGTGACATTAGAAGAAGTGGATGGCCGCGGATTTTTGATCCGACTAAGAGATTCGATTTGTTGGCTATTCTCCCCCTATCTGTGACCGATTTTGCAAAATTTCACAGCCGGTCTTGATACTATCTAAAACATTATGCGCTACGCTTTTTTCCTTAGTTTGACATTGGCAATCCTTTGGCTAGCCGTCTCTGGTGTCTACAAACCCTTGTTGTTTGGGTTTGGCATCGCCTCTATCGCCATGGTCGTTTGGTTGTCTTT
>JALQZL010000071.1 GCA_023258355.1 Wenzhouxiangellaceae bacterium
CAAAAGTACATTGCCAATATCTTCTGGCGAAGAGAATCGACCATCGGTGCGCGCCATCACATCAAATTGTGGCGACGTGATGTTGCCTGCAGCCACATTCACGTTCTCCACACTCAGCTGATCGGCAATATTGCGAAGCGTCAGCCCATAGGAACGCAGACGGTCTTGATCAAGCACGACCTCAATCTCGCGGATCTGCCCACCGGCAGCTTCCACGGTGGCCACGCCCTGAATAGACTGAAGCTGGGGTAACAAACGCTGCTCAACCCAATCGCGAACATCCCTTGGCGAGCGGGTGGCCGAGGAAAATCCAGCTCGCCAAATTGACCACTCGCCCGGATCCCACTTACTCACTCTTGGCGAGTCCATATCCCTTGGCAACCTCGCCCGGGTGCTCTCAATGGCCCTGGCTGTGTTTTGTAGCGCCACATCAAGATCGACGCCATGCTCAAAGGTCAAACTGACGCTCGCTCGGCCCTCTGATGCTCTCGATGAGAGTTTTGAGAGATTCTCTACACTGGCTAGCCCACGCTCCAAAACTCGCGTGACCTGCTCTTCCATGACCTCTGTCGCCACGCCGGGGTAATTCACACTCACTCTGACAAGTGGATATTCAACTTCAGGCAACAGATTCACCGGCAAACGGCCGATGAAGAACAAACCCAACACCACAACAATGGACGCAATGGCAATCGTTCCGACAGGACGGCGGATCGCCGCGTGCGTGAGCCCACCGTAGTAGCGTGTGCCACGCGCTGGATCATGGGCATATCGATTGTCTGAAGCGCTCACGAGGAACCCTCCGACCAACTCACAATTCGCACACGATCTCCGTCACTCATTTCACTGGGATTGGCGGGCACCACACGCTCGCCAGGTGAAAGCCCAAAGGTCACTTCTCTGAGTGCGCCTCGACTCATACCAAGCTCTACCACCCGTCGCTCTAAGCGCATGTCTTCTGTGATCACCATCACATAAGCCTCATCATTTTCCTGAGCGATGGCGATGGCCGGTATGGCAAGAATATCCTGATAGGATTCAACGAGTAATTCCACTCGAGCCAAATAGCCTGGACGTAAGGCCATTGTCTCTTCATTCTTCAACTCTACCTCTACAGTAATCAACCGGCTGGCTTGATCAGCTGCTGGAAAGATCCGGCGGATGGCGCCTTGAATAAGGCGGTCGGGATCAACCGCATCGACCGTCACATCAACCAACTGCCCCACCCTCAACTGCCCGACGTCAAGCTCTGAGACGCCCAAGCGAATCACCAACGAGGAAAGGTCCGCCACCGAAAATAAAGCGCCGTGACGTGCCACGGCTTCTCCAGGCTCAACCATTCGATCGACCACCGTTCCGCTGACAGTGGACTTGAGCAGGCCAAAGTCAACCCGCGTTTGCCATAGTTCTACATCACTCTTGGCGATTGCCAACTCAGCTTTCGCCGTCTCATAGCTGGCTTGATCCACATAATCCCGCGCTTTTAATTGCTCGAACCGATCAAAATTGGCTTGTCTTTCCAGCAATCTTGCTTTGGCTCTCGCCAGCTCGGCTCTTTGCTCACGAACGTCGATCTCAGCCAGCGTATCTCCTTCGCGGACCATGTCGCCCTCTTCCACTGACACAGAGACGACTATGCCATCTGTTCTCGCCGCCAAATCAATGGTTCTCAAAGCCTCAATCGGGTTGGACAATGTGACCGATCGCGAGAGATCTTGCCGAGTCACGGGCACTGATAAAACGGGATAAACAGGCCGCATCCGCTCGCCATAACCTAAACTGGTTGTTTCTGGCTGCTGAGTGCAAGCCAAAAGAAAAAGTGGCATCAAAAAGATGATCACTGACCCTGGTTTGAATGCTCTGGTGATCAAAAAAGCCTCCCTCGTGCCTGCCTATGCTCTGTGCGCTTTGGCTGGTGTTAACCTTGCCAACGACTATCGCTAAACTATCACTAACCCAACAGCATATTATGGCGCAAGTGAGCGCCATGACAAAGCCTCAGCCTACACCCAAGGATGAGTGTCAGCCCCGTCGTGACTTCAACGCAATGGGGTTGTTGATGTGACCTCATTTATTGATAGTTTGTTCATTTCATAAGTATTTCACGCCATTGTGTGCCTAAATAGGCCAGCATTGCTTGCGATGACAGATAGCATCTCTTATGATGGAAGGCTATCTTTGGGGCGATTAGCTCAGCGGGAGAGCACTGCCTTCACACGGCAGGGGTCGCTGGTTCGATCCCAGCATCGCCCACCACTCACCCAAGTTGACCTCCCGCCTTACTGGGCTCAGTTGGCTGGCGAGTGTATGGAAAAATCATGAGTGGCCTCGAACCTAATACCTACGACTTGACGCCTTTTTCTAACCTCACGCCCGATTGCGTGCTCGCCTCGGTAGAATCCCTCGGATTTATTTGTGATGGTCGCCTACTTGCTCTCAATAGCTATGAAAACCGCGTTTGGCAAGTTGGGCTAGAGAACGACGCTCCCATAATTGTCAAATTTTATCGACCACAACGTTGGTCAGATGATGCCATCATCGAAGAACACCATTTTGCTGAAGAACTCAGCGGACATGAATTACCCATCGTTGCCCCATTGAGATTAAACGGACAAACGCTTCACTTCTCTCAGGGTCACCGACTGGCTGTTTTCAGGCGCTTCGGTGGGCATGCGCCAGAACTTGCCGACAAAGACACGCTTGCGGCATTGGGCCGTCTAATGGGTCGTATCCATGCCGTGAGCGCCACCCAAGCATTTCAACATCGAACGACCCTGAGTCCAGCACAATGGGGTCAAAATGCGATCGACTTTTTGATCACAGAAAACTGGATACCCCCCCATGTTAGCCATGCTTTTGAGACCATCGTGACCGACTTGATGACAGAAATTCATCATCTTTGGAATGACGGTCACGGCGTGTCTACCATTCGCCTCCACGGCGATTGTCATCCAGGCAATATTTTGTGTCGGGATGACCAAATACATTTCGTTGATTTAGATGACTGTTGTATGGGCCCAGCGATTCAAGATTTATGGATGTGGCTGTCGGGTGATCATGCTGAACGAACGCAGCAACTTGGCTGGTTGGTCGATGCCTATGAGTTGTTTTTCCCTTTTAATGCACCTGAAATCAGATTGATCGAGGCACTCAGGACACTTCGCATGATTCACTATCAAGCATGGATAGCGAGACGGTGGCAAGACCCTGCTTTTAAGAGGGCCTTCTCGTGGTTTGAGGGAGATCAACATTGGGAGCGCCTCATCGAACAGCTAAGAGAGCAACTCGATGAGATCCACCAACCGACTTTAGTACTCGACCGGAGCTGATGCATCATGGCACACAGTCAGCCTCGTCTGCCTATCCATACGGAAGATGGTCACCACTTTGAGCTGATTCAGATCAGCGGCTCTGCACCTGATTGCCGCTTTCTCATGATCCCCGCGATGGGCATCACCGCCCGACAATACATTCCATTTGCCAAAGCGCTGGCTGAACACAATGTAGAGGTGTTCATTCATGAATGGCGGGGGTTTGGCTCGTCAAACCAACGTGCGAAACGCCAATGTGATTGGGGCTATGCCACATTACTTTCGGACATCGAAGCGAGTGTGGCAGCCATCAAAATACATGCAACTGAGGAATCAGCGCCGGTGATCATCGCGGGTCACAGTCTGGGTTCTCAATTGGCGCTTCTGGCACTTGCGATGCATCCAGAATCGTTTAATGGCTATGTTTGTATTGCCGGTGGATCACCCTACTTTCATGTCTTCCCATGGCCGATGTCTTGGGCGCTTAAGGGGCTGTTTACTGGTATGCCAGCCATAGCTAAGCTAGTTGGACACTACCCAGGCTATCGTCTTGGCTTCGCTGGGAGAGAGGCCAGAGGCGTGATGGTGGATTGGGCTCAGAGCGGTAAAACAGGCCAATATTGTCCCGCCAATTTCTCAAAAGACATGGAGACAGCGTTAAAGAATGTCAGAGCACCTTTGTTGGGCATTCGGATGGCTGATGATTGGTTTGTTCCCCCTGATTCACTGACTTATTTACTGGATAAGTGCCCCAAGGCACCTTCCTGTCAAGCTGTTGTGACACGTTCAAATCCCAAGCTCAAAGTCGACCACTATCACTGGATGACAAACGCATCAGAAACCGTTAGCATAATTGACCGATGGATAAAACAGACTGTTTTCGAGCACAGCTGACAGAAGGGGAAATCAATTGAATAGCTATATCGCCTTCAAACATACGCACACCTTGTTGGCCTTTATTAGCGTTCTTGCCTTTGGCCTACGGGGTTACACCCTGTTGGTTTTGAAGCGGCCGACGATCAGCCCATTTTTTCGAATCGCACCTCACGTTGTGAATACCGGCTTGGTTGTGCTTGGTCTTTACTTATGGCACCTTTCTATGTTGCCCTTGGCCAGTTGGTTCGGCCTGAAGTTGCTACTGGTGCTGACCTACTTTGCCATGGATGGGTTTGCCTTCAATCGGGCCAAGCACGGCCGCTACCATCAAGGCATTATTTTTTATCTGCTGGGTCTTGTTGCGGTTTTATTGGTTGTCTGGCTTGCTGTCAGCAAACCGATGCTGATGTGACTCTCTTCATCGCCGCACCATTTACTCGGTGCTCAGTACTCGATGGCTTGGCCATCCCAAGCAAAAAATCCGCCGCTTTGCTCTGGACCAAGCCCAGACAGGACATTCATTAACTGCGCAGCGACAAAACTTGGTGTGAATAACTTGCCCGTGGGCACATTGGCCTGAAATGGTTTTGACAACGCTGAATCTGTTGTGCCGGGGTGCAAGGCCGCAATAATCAGGTGTGGATAGCGTCGCCGACATTCAATGCTGGCGGTCTTCAATATCTGATTTAAGGCCGCTTTACTGGCTCGGTAGCTATACCAGCCACCGACTCGATTATCGGTAATGGACCCGACACGTGCAGAGAGTGCCGCCCAAATGGCAGGCACTGTCTTATCCATCTTCTCAGTCATCATGCTCAAAAGTAACGCATTGCCCCAAGCGTTGACTGACATCACTGAATCAAAGCCATGCCGCGTGATGTCCTCCAAACGCTTCTCCGGCCAAATTGAATGACTTTTGTCGTGCAAAAGGCCAGAGGCATTGATCAGTAACCGCAGTCGTTTGTCTCCAACAAACTCACTCAGAGATTCGACACTATCCTCTTCAGTAATATCCACATCCACAACAGATAGCCGGTCCGGATAGCGCTGCTTGAGATCAGCCAATTCACTCGATGACGTGGCGCGCCGAGCAGCCGCGATCATCTCAAGCTCACCTGATTGCTGAAGTTGGTGCTCAACCAACGCCAAGCCAACGCCACCAGAGGCGCCAATGACAAGTTGTACACCTTGGCTGAGGTCGAGTGGGTGGGTCGCTGAGACGGAATTCATGATGATATTGATTACATTGATGACGGCCTTCCATTATGATGGCTGTATGTCACAAATCTGTCCTCGTCTCTTCACATGGCTTGCCAAACGCTCGATCGTGCTGTGCATGAGCATGCTTGTCTTGATTTCATGTAGCCCATCTGAGCGGGTCAATGAACCACCCGTTGTCCGCATTGCCAGCGTTGAGAGGCTGGATGGCAATATTGTTGCCATTGATCTCATGCTAACCAACCTAAACCCTGCCGCTTTGGTGGCCAAGCAGGCGACTCTGGAGTTGGCTTTAGATGACGCCACCTGGGTTCAGTGGACTGCCAGCGTGAACTGGTTGGTGCCATCCAGTGCCAGAGAAGTTGTCCAGCTCCGTGCTGAATCTCAAAATGAAATGGCTAACACATGGCTAGATGAGGTGGCGAATGCACAAAGGCCAAGCTTGCCTTGGAAACTCACCCTCGGTATCACTCTCGCTGATGATCGGGTGTTAGAAGCCGACGGCATGGGATTTTTGTATCGGGTACCCGGCAATCAGAATCGATTCAGATAAAGGAAATAATCATGACTACTGCTTTTTGGTGTGTTCTTATTGCGGCATTTATGCCTGTTGCACTTGCCTTGACCTCAAAAATCGGCGACAAGTCATTTACCAACCGAAGCCCTCGAGCCTGGTATGAAACGCTATCTGGCTATCGACAGCGGGCCGCATGGGCGCAAGCCAACAGCCATGAAATCTTTCCAGTCTTCGCTGCTGCCGTCATCATCTCCCATATCGCAGGTGGTGCTGAGCAATCCTTGATGGACTTGTATGCCATGACTTTTATTGTCAGCCGCATCGCCTTTGCTGGTTTTTACCTCGCTGACCAACATTTGGCCAGATCATTGGCTTGGACTGTCGGTGTGCTTTGTATTATTGGGCTGTTTGTATCGGCAGTATAATTAACGCTATTAAATTAACTGAGGAGTGAGTCATGTCCTTGCGGATTACCCTTGAATTTAGTGATGAAGACCTAGGCTACTTTAAGAACTTAGCTGAGCAAGCGATGAAGTCCACTGAAGCACAGTCTCCCGAGATCATCATCAGTGCTGCAAAGACTTTATTAAGCAACATGTCTAAGTCAGGGGGCTCTCAATACATTCAATCTCGCATCTCTCAGCTACAAGTATTGATCAACATGCTAGAAGACAGTGGCTGGGGTATGCAGTCTGTTGGGCGTGGCCGCGTACTGGCAGCCCTGGCATACTTTAATAATCCAGAAGATGTCATTCCAGATGAGGTCCCAGTGCTCGGTTACTTAGACGATGCCATCATGGTTGAGCTGTTAACCCGAGAACTTAAGCCAGAGATTGAGGCTTATGAAGACTTTGTTGTTTATCGGGCCTCTGAGGCCAAGCGACGCGGCTTAGACCCCAGTCGCTTGGACCGCGCAGACTTCCTTGAAGCCAGAGAACAAGCACTCTTGGCTCGGATGAGGCGACGCCGGCGTTCAGGATCACTTTTCCGCTGAGCGAACCATTTCTAAGTGCGGAATATTGTCTTCGAGGTAAGGCTCTGAGACAGTCTGAAAACCGAGACTGCCATAGAACTTTTCCAGATATTGCTGTGCTGAGATCCGAATGGGTTCGCCCGGGAAATCTTGCTCAATCGCTTCGATGGCTCGCTCCATAAGCGTGCGTCCAAGACCTTGTCCACGTCCCTTGCGGGTTGTGATCACTCGGCCAATGGAAGGCTCGGCGAAACGCACACCAGGTTTGGTAATTCGGGCGTAAGCGACAATCTCACCCTCTTGGTCTCGGCCAAAGACATGAATTGAAGCCTTATCGCGCCCATCAACGTCCTGATAAGGACAATCTTGCTCAACGACAAAGACTTCTAGCCTTGCCTGTATGACATCATATAAATCATCGAGACTAAGATGCTCAAACGGAACCAGTTTCCATTGAATGTCGACCGACACCTTCTACTCCTTTGCTGTTATTGAACATCATGCATTTAAAAACTCATCATATTCCTATTTTAGCTGGCTTTGAAATCGTTCCAACCTCTGATTTCAAGCCCATCCTCAACCGTGACCAAATTGAACATTTGGCAGATGCTTTGGCGAGGGATTTGGCAGGATGCTTGCCCGACGACATCACCAGCCTTTT
>JALQZL010000072.1 GCA_023258355.1 Wenzhouxiangellaceae bacterium
CATTCATGCCGGGACCGGTGCAGACAATGTCTCTCCTGGGGAGTTGGTCATTCATTTCAATATTCGAAACAATCCCAATAACTCACAAGCTGCGCTGAAGGCCATGATTGAAGAATTACTGATGCAGCATGACCCGGGTCCGTGGGAGTTGGACTGGCGGGTATCGGCTGAGCCGTTTGGTCCTTGCCAAGGCGCTTACTTGGAGGCAGTGGTGGCTGCCTGCCAACACGCCCTTGGCCGTCGACCCCGCTTGGATACGGGTGGGGGTACTTCTGATGGGCGGTTTTTTGGTCCCCTGGGTATCCCTGTGATTGAGGTGGGTCCAGTCAATGCCACCATTCACCAAATTGATGAGCATGTGGTGGTTGAGGACTTGGTGCGCTTGCCAAATTTGTACCTCACGATTAATGAGGTTGTCTTGGGGTTGGCATCACTCAACCGATCAACCGATGAAGAGGTAAGTTGATGCGTATTCTGGTGGGTCTTCTGGTGGTCTTGTTAGTTTGGATGCAGTGGCAGCTCTGGCATGAGTTGGCACAAGTGCGCACGTTGAACGCTCGTCTTGCTGAGCAATTAGACACCAACACGCGCCTTCAAGATAGAAATGACGCGCTGTTTGCCGAGGTGCAGGATCTCAGGGAAGGTTTGGAAGCGATTGAAGAGCGAGCGCGCACCGAATTGGGTCTGGTGGGAGAGGGAGAGTCGTTTTTCTTGATTGTGGATCCCGAGGCCGTGGGTGATTCTGTCGAGGGCTTGGCCAGTCCCTCCAGCCCGTCGACCAGCGATGAAGCGGACCAAGAGGGTCAGCCATCACAGCCCGAGCCAACGCCGCAACCCTAGCACACGATTTATGAACACCATGCACCACTACTCCTTTCAGCGCGGTCTCTTTGATTCAGCCGATGGTCGGCTCACAGGTCCCGAAGGGCAGTGCAAAGTATTGAGGCCAAAAGTTGCTCAATTGTTAGACCGGCTGTTGCAAACGCCCAATGAAGTGGTGAGCAAGCACCAATTGGTTGAGGCGATTTGGGCCGATGGCACTGTGGTGGAGTTTGAGACGGGTTTGGCGGCACTACTCAAGGAATTACGACAGGCCTTCACTGAAGTTGGTTTGGCAGCTGAGTTGATTGAGACACTGCCCCGGCGAGGCCTTCGGATCAACACAACGGTATCGGATCAGTCCACTCAGGCTGTCACACCCAAGCCTCAGCCCCTCGAAGGCATCGGCAAGCTGACTCGCCACCAATGGCTATCAGCCCTATTGACCCTCACCCTGCTGGTGGTCGTTGCCACCCTGGTCATCCGATTGTCGCCGCCGTCGATAGATTCGCCAGACGGCTCTTTGACAGACGGCTCGGAACAGACATTGGTGATCTTGCCTTTCGAGGTGTTTACAGAGCTCGGCGATGGCATGTCGGCCGAAGCACTGTTGGTGGCTGATGCCATGCTGACTGATCTGTGGACGGCGAACTTATCGAAGGTGAGTCTCTTGGGTAGAGCCTCAACCAGCGCCTACGGCAACCAGCCGGATTTGGCCAAAATGCTGGCAGATGACCTCGGTGCGGATCTGGTCATTGAGGGGCGCGTTTTAGTGGCAGGGGAGACCATAGAAGTGAGTGCTCGGTTGTTGCAAGCCCATTCTTTTGAGGTGCTTTGGTCTGACAGTGTTGTGCTCACTTACAGTGAAGGCCAGCGATCGACCCGGATCCGCGAGGCCAGTCGGCAACTCATTCAGGCCTTGTCAGACGCTTGGCCGCTGGCGTTCTCTCAGGCGCATTGAAGCCGAAAAGACACCCTGTTCCTGAGCACTTAACCCCCGTTTTGTCTGGGCTGGAGAGACTGTCATCTAATTGAAATCTCTCCTTCCTACACTAGTGACTGAGCCTTTTTGAATAGCGTCTGGACGGTCACATGCCAAGTAAGAATGCCCGTGGGTTTGCACGACAACTCCTTTTGTTTCTCGCCTTGGCACCGTTATCGGTGGCCACTGCTCAATCAGTCAATCAATCCGAAGACCAAGCGCTGACCAACCTTGCCAAAGAGTTGGTGGTGCTTCGTGCGCAGATTGAGTCTTTGAACGCAGAGCTCGGCGACATGACAGCACAGCATCGCGCCACCATGAATGCACTGGCCATCCAAAAAGGGGAGCTGGAGGCGTCCAAGCGTCGAGAAGATCTCAGGGTGAGAGAGCTCGAGGAAGACTTAGCCAATAACCGCGCCAGAGCCAGAGAGGCTGGTCTGGCCTCTGAGGCGTTGATTCCAGTCGCCACCTCAGCCATTGATCAATTGAAGACCCATGTGAATACGGGTTTTCCATTTAAGCGTGCCGAGCGCCTGGCCGCGCTCAATACGCTCGAGGACCAGTTGGCCACACAGGCCCTGACACCTGCTCGGGTGGTGAACCGGCTATGGGGATTTTATGAAGATGAGTTGCGTTTGGCGCGTGAAAATGGACTGTATTCGCAGACCATCGATTTGGCGGGGGAGTCTGTCTTGGCTGATGTGGCCAAGCTTGGTGTGATGGCCATGTACTTTGAGACCCGAGATGGTCGCTTTGGCTATGCCAGACTTGATCCTGATGGCTGGCGATTTGTGGAGGCCAGCGGAGGTGGCGAGCGTCAACAAATCAAGGCGTTATTTGATGCGCTACAAAAGCAGATCAGAGCTGGCTTGTTCGAGTTACCTAATGGCTCTATTGAGTTAAATGCTACCCCACGGGAGGCCGAGTAATGAACCCATTAAATCTCGGCCGTCTTGGCTCGGTGCTCTTAGCCCTGTGGCTACTCGCACTGACTGAGCCATCTCAATCACAGTCAGCCGATGAACTGAATTCGACTGAGAAGCCAACCGAACAAGAGGCGGTTGAGGTGGTGACTCAAGCGCCATCGCTGGAGCAAGCCTATCAGCGGGAGTTTGCTTTTTTGCAAGCACAACGGCGCGAACTTCAAGCGCGGCTAGATTCCTTCAAATCACGCTCAGCGGCTGAGCAAGACGAGATCCAATCCCAAATTGAGCTGCTTGAAGGGGATGTGGTGGCCGTCAGAGCCCAAGCACAAAGACTGGATGATCTTGTGTTTGATTCAGAGCAGGCCGTTGAGACAGCGCGCTCTAATGTCGATGTCTTGACTTCCACGTTATTACAGGCAGACATCACGCTAGAGGATGCTTTTGAAGCGCCAGCCAGTGAGGCGACCCCAGCGCCTGCAGACTTCGAAGCGCTTTTTGGTGCGGCCAGTGACACGCTGATGAGCGCCGGTCAGGTCTCCGAGCGTCCAGGCACTTTTTTTGCGCTGGATGGCACTGAGGTCTCCGGGCAAATCATCGAAGTCGGTCGCATTGCCGCTTTTGGACTCTCTGAGACGGTGCAAGGGGCTTTGGCGCCGGCCGGTGGCGGGGCCTACAAGGTTTGGGAGAGCAGTGGAGGACAGCGGACTGCCCAAGCGCTGGCCGATGGCCAGAAGCCTGATGCCATCACGCTGTTTGCCTTCGAGTCACTGGCCAATGAAATCGAAGCTGGCGCAGACAAATCACTGATTGAAGTGATTCAAAGCGGGGGTCTGATTGGCTGGATCATCACATTGCTCGGTTTGGTGGGTGTGGGTCTGGTGATCGCACGCATTCAGTTTTTGCGGGCAGCCAGTGCCTCAACAGAGACTTTGGTCGCCGCCGTGGCCTCACAAGTGAGTGAAGGTGACCGGGCGGGGGCGCTTGAGACATTGAAGCAATTCAAAGGGGCGACGGCCAGAGTGTTGGCAACGGCGATTCGAAACCTAGACCGTGAGCGAGAGCATTTAGAAGATGTGATTTCAGAATCGCTACTCAACGAATCGTCCACGCTCAACCGCTTTGGCGCGGTGATCATCGTGATCGCGGCTGTCTCACCCTTGTTGGGGCTTTTGGGAACCGTGACGGGAATGATTTCGACGTTTGATGTCATCACTGAATTCGGCACGGGTGATCCGAAGCTGCTCTCGGGCGGGATTTCGATTGCGTTGGTCACAACACAACTGGGCTTGATCGTGGCTATTCCTTTATTACTCGCAGGCAATGTTCTCTCTGGATGGGCTGAGCGCATTAAAGATGAGATGGAAAAAAGCGCACTGCATATCGTCAACCGATATGTGGAAGGGCAGGTTGGCAGGTCAGCAGGTTAACTTTTGATGATCAATGTGCTCATTCAAGATGTCCTCGCTTACTTTGAAGTTGGTGGCTTTGTCATGCCGCCACTTTTTTTGGCGACGTTTGTCATGTGGTACGCCATCGGGATGCGCTGGGCTGACTTGCGTCGTGGTTCAAAGCACTCGGTCAGAGAATTGATTCGTCGTTACCAGCGCCCGCAAGGCCGGCATGCGCCAGGGGGACTGATTGACTCAGCGATTGTGGCAGGTTTAGAAGTGGCTGACCGCTCACCACCTGACTTGCGACTTTGGCTAGAGGATGGTCTTGCGCCATTCGAGAGACAAACCAAACGGTACCGCGCATTGATCACGTCGATTGTGGCGACGGCCCCTGTTCTGGGTTTGTTGGGCACCGTGACTGGGATGATTGAAACATTCGACGCTTTGGGCAACATGACCTTATTTTCTCAGTCTGGTGGCATCGCCGGCGGCATTTCTCAAGCCTTATTCACAACCCAAATGGGACTTGGCATTGCGATACCAGGGCTCATTATTTCGCGGTTGCTCGATCGAAAAGCCATGCGGCTTCGCCAAGAATTGTTGCAGGTGAAGGACATCCTGTGCGCCGAGCACCGTGCGCCGACTTCAAACCTATCTTTAAGCGTGAGAGCGTCGACATGAGACACATGCGCGAACGGACAGATGATCAGCAAAATGTGGATATCTCCCCATTGATCGACATGGTCTTTATCTTGTTAATTTTCTTCATGGTCTCGACCACGTTTGTTAAAGACATGAAGTTGGACTTAGAGCGTCCCACCGCTGGCTCCGCAGCCACTGCCTCAACCAAGGCCATTCGACTCTATATCGATAACTCAGGGGATACCTATCTGGATGGTCAACCCATTCAAGTATGGGTCATCCAAAGCCGGCTTAGAGAATTACTCAGTGGCATGAGTGAGCCATCCGTGCTTGTCGTGACGGATGAAAACGTCCCCTCTGGTCGACTGGTGGAAGTGGTTGATCAGGCGCGCATGGCTGGTGCAATCGATGTGGGCGTTGCCACCGTTGAGGAAGCTGGCGCAGGTTAGTGCGCCAGACTGTTGATTAGGAGAATTTATCATGCCATCACTTCATCCCAAAGATTGGTCACCAAGACTCAGCGGTTTGGTATTTATGATTGCAGGCTCGGTGCTTGTGATCGTGACCATGGTGCTGATTAACCGTTTTGCTGAAGGGCCAAATCAATTAAATCAGACCCAAGCGACGGCCTTTAATGTCGAGCGTCCGCAGCAAACGCCACCGGCGAGGCTTGCACCACCCCCGCCACCCCCACCCAGACGGTCTCCGCCGACGCCACCTGCGGTGGCGCTGAACACTAATTTGTCGGGCATCGACTTTGGATTGCCAGCCTTTGACGGGGGCGAATTGAGTGCTTTGCAAGATCAATTGTTGGGCGATACCAGTGATGTGGTCATGACCAACGATTTGGTGGACTCCCCACCACGACCTGTTCAACAAGCGCCGATGGCTTATCCATCGAAAGCCAGAGCCCAAGGTCTTGAGGGTTACGTTGTGCTGTCTTTGTTGATTTCGGCAAGCGGTGAGATCGAAAAAGTGCAGGTGCTTGAGGCCACGCCTGCTGGTGTGTTTGAAGACGCTGCTTTGGCTGGCATTCGCGACTGGCGCTTTGAGCCTGCCCAATATCAGGGCCGAAGTGTCAAGGTCTGGGCTCGTCAGCGCATTCGATTTGATTTGGGATAAGCAACCGGGCCTGTCTTTTTCCATGATGATCCTGTCTTTGATTTTTGGCCGCCTCGGTGTGAGCGATTTTGGATGTCGCTTGGCATTGTGTTTGATGCTGTGGCTGTCGATGCCAAGCCTCTGGGCACAGTCTGACATTCCTGAAGAGTCCATCGAGCGATTGCCTCTAGCGGCGCTGCTGATTGGCGATGGTAACTATCAAAGAGCGCGGCAAGTGTTGGCTGGCGTGGATATCGAAGCTGAAGACTTTGATGCGCCCAGATACCATACCCTCGCTGGGTTAGTGGCCCTGAATCTCAAAGAAAATGCTTTGGCGGTGGCTGAGTTC
Organism: Wenzhouxiangellaceae bacterium; assembly: GCA_023258355.1. Classification (GTDB taxonomy): domain Bacteria; phylum Pseudomonadota; class Gammaproteobacteria; order Xanthomonadales; family Wenzhouxiangellaceae; genus Wenzhouxiangella. The sequence goes on from JALQZL010000072.1 coordinate 6,211, forward strand.
AATCAGGCTCTTGAGGCGGGTCAAACAGCACCAGTGATTTATTTGTACCTGGCTCAAGCGCACTTCGGTCAAGAGGCGTATGAGGAGACGCTGGAGGCATTGGACAGTGCAGGAGAGGCAACAACGGAGATCCCTTCAGCGTATTTAATTCGCGCACAGTCTCTGTGGTTTTTAGGACGGTTCGATGAGGCATGGTCCGTCCTTAATCAAGGACGCTCTCAATTTCCAGAGCGCGCATCAGACTTCGCCCGCCGACAAATTTTTTTGCTGGTCGAGCAGGGTCTTTATCAGGCAGCTGTCTTCGAGGCGCAACGCTTGATCGCGTTGTCGGAGGGAGACATCACAGACGCATTGGCCGTCGGGAATGCCTTGCTCAAAGCCGATCAGGCCCAAGAAGCGACGGTTCTTTTGGAAGAGGCCATGTTGCGAGCACCGGCAGATGCCACCGTGGCTAAGTTACTTGCGCAGGCCTACTTGGTCCAATCTATGCCGCTTGCGGCAGCAGAGGTGCTAAGACGGGGAGCTTACTTCAACAGTGATCTTTTGGTTGAGGCTGCTGAGCTTTTTCGTCAAACAGGTCGGTTAACAGAAGCGCTTAGTTTGAATGGTCAAGCCATCGATCAGTCTAAAAAGTTGAAGCAGCGTCTAGCGATCTTAATCGGACTGGAGCGCTTTACCCAAGCCGCTGCCATGGCCGATGACTTAAAACGCGTTCAGCTCATCGAGGAAGAAGAAGTTCGTTATGCACTGGCTTATGCTTACTTCAAAACAGGTGACTTTGCGTCAGCCAGAGCCGAGTTATTTTTCCTAGAGACCGCTGAGAACTTCCGCAAAGCCACTGAACTCCGGCGGGTGATGAGTGAGTGCGAAGAGCAACGCTGGTTGTGTCTTTAAATGAATAAGCCTCTTGTTGTACTGGGTTTCATATTGGCTGGCTGGGTAGCCTCGCCGTTGGCAGCACAAACAGCCAGTGAGGCGCCGGAGTTGGCTGATCTGACCGTTGTTGTTTTCGAAAATGGCCGCCCAGTGCCTGGCTTGGTGGTGTCACTCGATGAGGTCGTGGGTCGAACGGCAGACACCGGGCTTTGGCAAGGACAGGTGCCCGCTCGGCTGCAAACCCTCACGGTCTCAGAAGACGAGCAAGTCTTGGCTCGCCTCAGGCTTCAACTCCAGCGTGAGGAAATCATCCAGGTCATCGTCAGTTTAAAAGGGGCAGATAGACAAGCTTATGTGAGCATCGAGAGT
>JALQZL010000073.1 GCA_023258355.1 Wenzhouxiangellaceae bacterium
GGACGCCAGTGGGGGTGAAAATGCGCATCGCCATGCAAGCCCAACAAGGCGGTGGTCAGATTGTCCCCATTGATGATGTGCCGGCGCTCTTTAATCGGGGTTTTGGGTAAGACATTGCGATAGACACGCGTCAGGGTCAGGAGCCAGACCTGCCCACACAACAAAGCCTCCTTTGAGAAGCTTTGTTGTTGCGCCACAGGCAATTTCGATGGGGCCATCTCACGGCCGTCAGCATCGATAATGGTGGCATCGGCACTGGTGACCACGCAATCGGGATGCGCTTGTAGATAATCGATCTGGGTTTGCAGTTTATGCGGGTCAATCCACACATCATCCCCCTCACAATCAGCCACATAGGGGGTGGTGAGGTGCGCATTGATCCATTGGCTGATTGAGATGCCTTGAGAATACAGATTGGTCGGTTGCACCACCACCTGGAAAAGCGCTGGAAACCGCTCGGCGTAATCGGCAATGATTCGGTCGGTGCCGTCGGTGGAGGCATCGTCATGGATGAAGAGCCTCACAGGAAAGGTGGTTATTTGGCTAACAAAGCCTTGGAGACACTCACCAATGAAATCAACATGGTTATAGGTGCGACAGACCACCGTCACCAAAGGGGGCGTCTGTGCTGGCCAAACCCCTTGCAGCGCTTGGTCAGCCAAGCACATCGGTGTCGCCAGGGGCACGTAAGCACTGTCAGGCGCGGGGTCCGTGTCTCTCCCTAGCGACCCAGGCTTGGCTGACATGCCCGAATCAACAGACCTCATCAGATCCCATCAGACCTCATCGGCCTGTTTTTGCTGACGCTTGGCAGGTTGGCCCAGATAAAGGCCATTAAACTCGGTGTCGGCCAAGACCAAAGACCCCGCCCCGACGAAGGTTTGGCTGGCCAAGACAATCCCATCTTTAATGGTTGCACCAAGCCCAAGACAGGTGCGCGCACCAACCCGAACCCCACCGCCGGTGACAACGCCCGCGGCGATGAACACGTGGTCTTCGACATGAACATGGTGAGACAGATGAACGCTCGACCGAATCAGGCAGTTGTCGCCAATATGCGCAAAGGGTTGCACGACGGTCTGCTCATACACCATCACATTTTCACCAATGGCCACATTTGGCCACAGGGTGGCTTGGGATGAGACGTAGCTGATCAAACGGTAGCCACGTGCCCGCGCCTGATCAAACCTGGCCTGACGAAGCCCGTTGATCTGGCGATACCCCAAAGCAATCAGCAATTGGCATTCATTGGGCCCAAGATGGTCTTCCAATGTCTCAAAGGGAAACACCGGCAGCCCACCCAAGGCAGGGTCTGCTTGGGCCATGGCCAGATAAGGGGTATCGACCGTGTGGCCGATGACCTCGAACGGAGAATCATGACCCAGCACGTACGCGGCCAATTGAGCCAGTCGTCCAGCCCCGAACACCACCACCGGTGTTTGGGTGTCTTGGGAGGCGTAGGGATCTGGATGTGGCATACCGCTCACCCAAGCACGCACTGCCGCGCTGAGACACGGTCCATTGGGCGCAACCCCATCAACTGTGCTTGGGCAGCCACCGCCGCGATCAGCTGCTGGTTGGTCGCCAGCACCCACTCGCCATCGTCGGCTGGCAGGCGCAAGCTATCCTCCAAGCCCACCCGCACGCCGTGGGCGAACATCAAGCCCAAGCGATGGGCATTGCCCTGAAAACGGCCCAGCCCTCCGACACACACCACCGAATCATCAGGAAGGCTGGCCAACAGGGCGGAGAAATGATGAACATGGGCCTGCGCCGTGGCGATGTTGCCCAGCAACACGTTGATGTAGTAAGGCGGCTCAATCAAGCCCTTTTTGATGAGGACATGCACCATGTTGGCCATGCCCAGATCGAATACCTCCAGCTCAGGCCGAATACCCGCCTCTTTCATTTGGGCTGCCAAATACTCAATGGTCTTGGGCGCATTGACGCTGGGGCCTTGCATGAAGTTCAGCGATGACAAGGTCAATGAGGCCATGTCAGGCTTGGCTTGGCCCACCAACCCCAACACGGCCGCGCGGGCAGCAGGGTCACCGTTGGCTCTGCCTGTCGTGGTCGCGCACACCACCGCATGCTCGCCGCCGGGAAGGCGACGAATGCGTTCAATGATGCGGCCAACAATGGCTGGATCTGAGCTTTGCTCACCCGCCTCATCACGGCCATGAATATGTAACATCTGCGCACCCGCCTTCAAGGCCATGTCGCAGTCAGCCACAATCTCATCAACATCAATCGGTATGTGCACACTGGCGGCTTTGCCGTGCACGGCACCGGTCGGGCAGAAGTTTAAGAGGTAATGGTCAGAGGCAACGGGCATCAGCTTACTCACTCAAGTGGGCCATCTTTCTCTTTGCCATTCGGGCACACACACTGGGTGTCCAACAGGCCAAGCAACAATGTCAACAAATAACTATGGTAGCCCAAGCGCGAGGCCAAAATGCGCCTGGGGCGCGGCATAAATGGGCAGTAATTGCTCGCGGTCTGGGCTACTGATTAACAGAAGGCCCAAGCGGTCTGGTGTGCCACGGTAGGGAGACACCCGCTGATTTGGGCGAACAGACACGGTTTTCTTGACCACCACAGATTCAAGGGCTGCGGAGAATGCCATGGATTGAAAGGTCCCCTCACGGTCGGCATGAATCACCAAGTGACCAGCATGCACTCGGGGGGCGCGCGCATGGGCCCAGTCCCCTAAATCAGGCAACGGCTCACCCAGCGCCAGGCGAATTGCCAAATCAGTTAAATCAACGCCAGTGGCGTATCGGTGTACCTCAGCCAGCCAATTGCCGCCCAAACGTGCGCCAAAATCCAAGACCACCACCTTCCCGTCTGACACACAAACATCGGTGTTATAGACCCCATCCGACAAGCCAAGCGCGGCGACAAGCGCCGCCACTTGATCGGTGGCCTCGGCCAACACCGCCGCTGGCTGAGTCGATGGATTGAGGTTACCAAGGCCTGCTTGCGTGGTCGGTGTTTGAAACAGATACTGATCGGCGTACGCTGCGAATAACACCCGGCCTTGTTTGACCAGATAATCTCCACCGAACTGAAAGCCCGTGCGCACCAATCTCGCCTCCACGATGGCTCGCCCGTGAAAAGAGACCGCTTTGGCCTTGTCGATCGCTGCCATGAGTGCCGACCAGCTCGGTGGTGTGTGGAAAATACACACGCCCACACTGCCCGCTCGGTCGGTGGGTTTGACGACCAAGCCTTTTTTTGCGCTGGCCCATAAGCGCTTGACACCCACCAAGTCATCGCCCAGCACACACTCAGGCACTGGATGGCCCAGTTTGGCCTGCTCACACCGCAACAAAAATTTATCTTGGGCTTTTCTCACCGCCTCAAGCGGATCACCCGGCAGGGCCAAGTGATGGGCGATATACGCCGCCGTCAAAGCGCCTGGGTCTGAGGCATATGAGATCACCCCATCGATCCGACAGGACTTGGCCAAGGCCAACGCGCCATCAAGATCGGTGGTGCTGACGGAATAACATTCATCAGCCAGTCGATGGCCTGGATTGTCGGGCCGGTTGTCGGTGGTAATCACATACACACCTTGGGCCTTGGCTCGCTCAATCGCCACCTGCTGGGTATCACTGGCACCCAACATCAACAGCCTTTTGGGTGTTTGCGTCATTAAAAAGTCTGGTCTGTCATGAGGGAGATGGGTAGGCCAGAGGGTCGGACAAAATCGCCATCATGGCATCGATCGCGGCCATGTCGAGATCTGGATAGAGGGGCAGACAAATGACTTGACTGGCCACGCGGCTGGCATGAGGCAAGTGCCCAGACGCAGCGGAAGGCAAATGCGCGTACATGGGAAAATCACTGATCAATGGATAGAAATATCGGCGCCCATAAAATCCATGCTGTTGTAAGCAGTGATAGATGTGGTCACGAGACACCGGATAGGTCTCATCCACAAAAATCGGGAAGTAGCTGTGGTTGGGTTGGATCACATCAAACTCAGGCAGACAGGTCAGGCCTTCGATGTTGGCCAAGCCTTCTCGATAGGCACGCACACGCTCACCCCGTTGGCTGATGTGCTGGTCAATGTAGTCGAGTTGGACCAATCCCAAGGCCGCATTGAACTCGCTCATCTTGCCGTTGATGCCGGTCTGTGTGACGGTGACTTCATTCTCAAACCCAAAGTTTTTCAATCGATCAATGCGGCGTTTGGTCTTGGCATCTGGGCAGACAATCGCCCCACCCTCAAAGGTATTAAAGACTTTGGTGGCATGAAAACTAACGACAGACAAGTCACCATGACGCAACAGGCTCCCGCAGTGACAGCGCACCCCGAAAGCATGGGCGGCATCATAGATCACTTTTAATCCATGGCGACGTGCGATGGCCTCGATGGCATCCACATCACACGGGGTGCCGTAGACGTGAACGGGCATAATCGCGCTGGTTTGGTCTGTGATCGCGGCCTCAATGCCTTGGGGGTCTAGATTGAGGGTCTTGGGGTCAATGTCCACGAACACAGGGCTCAGACCACTCCACTGCAGCACATGCGCTGTGGCGACGAATGAATAGGGGGTGGTGATGACTTCTCCTTGAAGATCCAAGGCTTTTATGGCAGCGAGTAACGCCACCGTGGCGTTGTTGAACAAGGCCAAGTGATCCACCGCCAGATAGGCGCTCAAGCGCTCTTCGAGTGCTTGATGGTACGCACCACCACTGGTCACCACGCGAGAAGCCCATATCTTTTCCAGATGGGGAACCAGCGCCTCAAGTGGCGGCAAGCTAGGTCGCGTGACCGTGACGGATGGGGGCGTTTTTTGACGGGTCATGACACGTATCACAAGTCGACAGGCGAAGGGCACTCTCTATTTTGCCTATTTTCTGGGTGACCGTCTATGTCCTGTTGGCGCATCCCAACTTGTGCTGGCCCATCAAACCCTGCTAGCCTGAAGCCATGAAACGTGGGTCTTTACATCATTTCGTTGCGCTGTTGCCCACCCTCACTGGATTGTTGGGGTTGGCCGGTTGTGTCTCACTGGCAGATTTCGAGGCCATGACCCCGCATCAGCGCGCCATGGTGGTATGCCAACGCGAGCCCGCCTTGGTGGCCTATCAAAGCGATATTCAGCGATTAGAAGGTGAAGTCCGTCAAGCAAGGCAGGCGCTGGAGAGGGGTCACCGAAAAGAGAAGCGTTGTGTGCGTTACCCAGTCGCCAGTGGGAGCAAGACGACCTGTAAAACAATCGAGGATGAGCAAGGGGAACGGACTGAGTGCACTGAGAAAGTGCAATACAAGAACAAGCGCCGATGTGAGGATGTCTTTTTACCGATTGATGCCAGTGTCGAACGGCAAAATATCCAAACTTGGCAAGCCCAGATTGCGAGGCTACAACAAGCAAGAACGTCGGGTTTTCAGGCCTGTTACCAATCTGTCCTTCCCTTGGATGCCAAAGCGGCCTTCCTGCGCTACTGATCTCAACTGCGCTCGGTGCCAGTGTCTCTTGTTTTGTCTGATGTTTTGCCGGGTGGCCATGGGACAGATCATGACCGACCGTTCAGGGGTTTGGTCAATCGAAGGGCGTGTTGATGAAACTCATGCAAGGGGCCTGTGTTCTTAGGATAATGGACCAGAAGAAGCCAGCGATCACTATCCGTAGGAGTCAATGCCATGGCTGTTGAGCCACAATCGACACAGACCTGTGTCATCACACGCCCAGACGATTGGCACTTGCACCTGCGTGAAGGCGCCTTACTTAAAAAGGTGCTCCCAGACACCGCCAGCGTATTTGCCCGAGCGATCATCATGCCAAACCTTAGGCCGCCTGTGACCACCGTCGATCGGGCTGTGGCCTATCGCGATGAAATCTGCCAAGCCCTTTTGCTATCGGATGCTCAGCAGCGATCGTTTGAGCCATTGATGACGCTTTATTTGACTGAACAAACCACCGCTCAAGAAATCAAGAAAGCCGCTGAGTGCCCATTTATCCACGCTGTCAAACTTTATCCTGCCGGTGCCACCACCAATGCAGATGCGGGGGTAAGAGACATTCGTCAAGCCTATGCAGCACTTGAGGCCATGCAAACCCATGGCCTGCCATTATTGATGCATGGTGAGGTGGTTGACCCGGATATTGATATCTTCGATCGGGAGGCGGTCTTTATTGACCGGGTCTTGACCCCTCTCATGAAAGACCTGCCCGAACTTACCATGGTCATGGAACACATCACCACCGAGGTGGCGGTTGACTTTGTCAAAGCTGGGCCAGACCACTTGGGCGCAACAATTACGGCGCATCATCTGCTGCTCAATCGCAACGCCATGTTCGATGGTGGATTGCGACCCCACCATTATTGCCTGCCGCTTATCAAGCGAGAAAAGCATCGCCAAGCGTTGGTCGCCATTGCCACCAGCGGCCACCCGCGGTTTTTCTTGGGCACCGACAGCGCCCCGCATCCACAAGGGGCAAAAGAGTCTGCCTGCGGGTGCGCGGGTATCTACACCGCCCGCGATGCCATGGGGTTTTATGCTGAGGTCTTTGATCAGGCCAATGCCCTAGACAAGCTGGAGGGGTTTGCTTCTTTGTTCGGCGCTGATTTCTATGGTCTGCCGAGAAATCAGGATCGCATTGCACTGCACCGCATCCCAAGAGAGATTCCAGAGACAGTGGATTTTGGTGAGGTGACGGGTGTCCCCCTTCGCGCGGGTGGTCAGGTCGCTTGGACGGTCAATCTGTGTTAATCCCGACGTCGCAAAGCTTCGCCTGTCAAACCGACCACGCGGAGACGATGGGCACATAGCGCAATACGAATTTCACTGGCTTGCCCAGATATCCACTCACCATCAATGTGTAGTCCCATTGGCGCGTTTGCGCTCACCCGAACGCACCTGGCGCGCGCTTGATGGACCGAACGAAACCGATGATGCCCACCCCATAACACGGTGGGCAAGATCACGGCTTGTTGCCATCGAGGGATGTCGGGTACCCAGCAAAGATCCAATTGGCCATCATCCACTTTGGCCTCAGGATGAAATAAAAATCCGCCACCGGCACGTCGGCCGTTGCCCACATTCACAAGCAAAGTGGGCTGGTCGTTGACGACAACATCACCGTCGACTGCCAACGTCAGCGCGCTCGCCCGATGCGTGATCAGCGCTTGCAGTGCCCCAGCAAAATAACGAGCGAGCCCCGATAACCGTGTCATTCGCCTAACGGTCTTGGCCACTTGGGCCTCAATGCCAATGCCCAGCCCATTGATCATGTAGCGCTGCTGCCTACCGGCGGGTGTATCAATCTCCACGCAGGCAACATCTGCCAGACCAATGGGTT
>JALQZL010000074.1:0-5674 GCA_023258355.1 Wenzhouxiangellaceae bacterium
AAGACACGCAGCGCGGGTTTATCAAGACTTTGGAAATGCCTCATGGCATTATTTTGGTGACTGGCCCAACCGGCTCGGGTAAGACCACCACCTTGTATACAGCGCTGAGTCAACTAAATTCACCGACCAGAAAAATCATCACTGTCGAAGACCCCATTGAGTATCAGCTAGAGGGGATTAATCAGATCCAAGCCAAGGCATCCATTGGATTGGATTTTGCGGGCGCGTTGCGCTCCATTGTTCGGCAAGACCCCGATGTCATTATGATCGGTGAGATGCGAGACTTAGAGACCGCCAAAATTGCGATTCAATCGGCATTGACAGGGCACTTGGTCTTGTCCACGCTCCACACCAACGATGCGGCAGGTGGTGTCACACGGATGTTGGATATGGGCGTCGAGGACTATCTTCTGACCTCCACGGTCAATGCCATCATGGCCCAGCGATTGGTCAGGCGCCTAGACCCTGAGACGCGTCAGGCCTACGAGGTGATGCCTGAGATGATTGAAGAGTTGGGTTTGGATAAGCTCACCGATGAGCGTCCGATTCGCCTCTATCGTCCCGGCAGCTCAGAGGCGGTGCCAACCGGTTATAAAGGCCGAACAGGTATCCATGAGCTCTTAATCATGAGCGATGAGATCCGCCGAATGGTCATGCGACAAGCCACCTCAGGTGAGATTGAGCGACAAGCCATTAAAGAGGGCATGCGAACGATGTATCAAGATGGCTTGATCAAAGCGCTCAAAGGTGAAACCTCCGCCGAAGAAGTGTTGCGTGTGACTCAAGAGTCTTGAGTCATCGATGGATCGTTGAGTAGCCAACATGCCGATTTATGAATACAAAGCGGTGAGCGCTGCCGGTGAAACCATCACCGGTGAGATGCAAGCGCCTTCTGAGGAGATCGTGATTGCACGAATCCAAGAGCAAGGAGGCATTCCCATCCAAGCACGCGAGGCGGGCAAGGGCATCCGTCTAGGCGCCCTCTTCGCGCCTCGTCAAGGTCTTTCACAACGCCAAATCGGTGATATGACGCAACAGCTCTCGACGTTGCTTAGTGCGGGCCTACCGCTGGATCGGTCTTTGGGTATTTTGGTTGAGCTCAGTGACAATGAGCGAGTGAAAGCCACCGTCCAAAAGATCAGAAACCGTGTCCGTGAGGGTGGCTCACTCTCAGATGCTTTAGAGGAGAGGCACGGCGTCTTCTCGCGGTTTTATATCAATATGGTCCGAGCGGGTGAGGTGGGCGGCTCGTTGGACCAAACACTGGCTCGGATGGCAGAGTATCTAGAGCGTGCCAAGGAGCTTAAGGATAACGTGGTCTCTGCCCTGATCTATCCTGCGTTGCTGGTCTTTTTGGCGATCGTCTCTTTGATGCTCTTGATGGTCTATGTGATCCCGCAATTTACGCCGATGTTTGAGGATTTTGGTGGGGAGTTGCCGTTCATGACCCGCATTGTGGTGGGGGTGGGTGAGATGCTACAGAATTTCTGGTGGGCCATTGCGGGGCTCATGCTACTGATCAGCGTCTGGTTTCGTTCACAAATGGCATCAGCGCAGTCTCGTTTTGTGTGGGACGGGCGTTTTTTGAGAATCAAATGGGTGGGTGATTTGCTGGCCAAGATTGAAACGGCCAGATTCACTCGAACCACAGGCACATTGATTGTCAACGGCGTGCCTTTACTATCGGCATTGACCATCGCCAAGAATGTCATGACCAACACCGTGCTGTCGCATGATGTGGCTGACGCAGCCAAAAAGGTGAAAACGGGGGTGCCGCTGGCGCGTGCGTTAGCAGCGGATGATCACTTTCCCTCTTTGGCGCTACAAATGATTAGCGTGGGTGAAGAGACAGGCCGATTGGACCATATGTTGCTTAAAGTGGCCGATACTTATGATCGAGAGGTTCGGGTCACGATTGATAGGTTGATGTCGCTGTTGGTGCCAGTGCTCACGCTTGGTTTGGCTTTATTGATCGGTATGATCGTGATGTCAGTCTTAATGGCAATTTTAAGTATTAACGAATTGGTTGCATAACTGGAGGAAGAGGTGATGTTGAATCAAACAATGCGCGTCAATGTCGGCGCACTGAAAGCCCGAAGCGGTGGCTTTTCTCTTATCGAACTGTTGGTTGTGTTGGTTATTCTTGGCATGATTGCCGGCTTGGTTGTCCCCAACATCATGCAGCGTGGTGAAGATGCCAGGGTGCGTGCGGCTCAAACAGAAATCCAACGACTGTCGATGGCGGTCGATGAGTTCTACCTGGATACGGGTCGGGCACCGAGCTCGCTGCGAGAACTGATTGAACGGCCTTCCAGTGTTAGTAACTGGAATGGCCCCTATATCAATGAATCCAACCTAAATGACCCTTGGGGCCGGCCTTATGTCTATCGCTACCCCGGGCAGAACCGTTCGTTTGATATCTCCTCAGAAGGTGCTGATGGTGCACCAGGTGGGGAAGGTCCTAACGCATCGATCACCAATTGGAATTGATGGACCAGCCGAGCGTCCACTAACCTTTTGTCACCTGCCGTCATGACGAATCAACGAGGGTTTAGTTTGTTCGAGCTGATGGTGGTCATGATGCTCGTGGTCATGATGGTGGGCGTGGCGGCAGTATCAGTCTCTCGCTCGATTGGTGGTGCCCAGCTTCGAGAGACAGCCAGAGAAATCACAGCGGCCATGCGGCATACCCGTGGGCTGGCTGTGGTCAATAGACAAGAGCAAATCTTCCTCGTTGATGCTGACGAGAAAACGTGGCAAGCCGCGGGTCGCGAGCCTAAAAAGTTGCCCGAAGATCTCGATATCACGCTAACCACAGCAAGGTCTGAACTGACTGGCGAAAATGCTGGGGGCATTCGTTTTTATCCAGATGGCGCATCGACAGGCGGGCGTGTGGTGCTCTCCACCGAGGGCAGAGAATGGCACATCACCGTGGCTTGGTTGACCGGCGAGATTCGGCGTGACCGTGGGGATGATCAATGAATCAGGGCAGATCCCCCCAACCTACTCGCCAAGCTGGATTCACATTGATTGAAGTCATGGCAGCCTTTGCCATGTTTGCGTTGCTCTTCGGCATGATGATGCAGATTCTCTCTACCTCTTTGGGCAACACCAGACGGTCCAGCGATTTCACGCAAGCGGCGCTTTGGGCGCAATCGAAGATGGATGTCTTGGGCCTTGAGGAAATGATTGTGCCCGGTGTGACTTCAGGGCAGTTTGATGACCGCTTTTCTTGGAATATGGAAATTACGGAAGATGCCGTGTTTGATGAAGCCAACGTGGACCTTCAGCAACTGCCACTGGCCCTGTATCGGGTGTCCTTGGTCGTGTCTTGGGAGGGTAATCGTCAGATTGAATTTAGCACTTGGCGGTCGGTGGACATTTATTGGGAAGCCCGAGAGTTGGGGGAGTCTTTGTGAGGAACCGCGGCTTTACGTTGATTGAAGTGTTGCTCGCCATCACGCTGCTGAGCACCATCATGGCCTTGGCTGTGGGCGGTTTGAGAGCGGCACAGCGGGCCAGTACTTCAGGCGAGGCTTTGATCGAGCAAACGAATAACTTGAGGGTGGTACACCAATTTGTTCGCAGGCAATTGAGTCAGGCGCAAGCCATGATCATTGAGCAAGCCGAAGGTGATGAGGTGCCGATACGATTTATTGGTGGGCGTGACTGGATTCGCTTTGTGGCGCCTATGCCAGGCTACTTAAGCTACGGTGGTTTGTATGTCCAGCAATTCTCCATAGAGCCGGGAGCCAATGGCCGAGAACTGGTCTTTTATTTCTCGATGCTCAATGGCTATGAGGCGGGGGAGATTGAAGCCAGTGAGGGCGTGGTGTTGATCGAGGAGATCAATGGCGGGGAGTTTTGGTATCTCGGAGAGGATATTGAGACAGATCAACCCATTTGGTCGAATGACTGGGAGGCGGTGGATACACTCCCCCTAGCTGTGGAGCTCGATTTGGATCTAATCCGTGAGAATGGCATGGTTTGGCCGACGGTCTCTGCGGCGGTGCGTGTGGACGCCAATCCCACCAGACAACAACGCGTCATCCGTACTGGTGCCGACCTGTTGATCCCGAACCGCCGATAAGATGCTGCCGATACCCCACTCACCACCCAATCAACGTGGCGTTGCCTTGTTATTGGTCTTGTGGCTTTTGGTTTTGATGACAATTATTGTGGGGGTCTACGCGCTTTTAACGCGCACAGAAGCGTTGCAGGCACGTTTTTTACTGGATACTACCCGAGCCCAATACGCTGCCGAGGCAGGTGTTCACAGAGCAGCTTATGAGATGTTTAACCCAGATATGGAAACCCGATGGGTGGGCGATGGACGTCCTTACACCGTTGAGTTTGGTGACGCCACCGTTGAGATTCGAATTAGGGACGAGACAGGGAAAATCAACATTAATCAAGCCAATGTTGACCTATTGACTGAACTGTTCCTGCAAAAGGGTGTCGATGAGTTGGCTGCAGTCAGTTTGGCTGACGCCATCGTTGATTGGCGGGATAATGATGACTTTCCGCTTGAGTATGGAGCAGAGATAGAGGACTATGATGCCGCGGGTTACCCTTATGGCCCTGCGAATCAGCCATTTCAGACAGTCGATGAGGTTCAGCAGGTCATGGGAATGACACAGCAGATGTATACACAAATTCGAGACACGATATCGGTAGCCGGTGGCTCAATGAGCCCCAACCCTGCTTTTGCCTCAGCTGATTTAATTGCTTTGCTGCCTGATATGGACATAGACAGTGCCCAGGAGTTTGTTGCCGAGCGTTCGGAGTATCATCCCAGTGAGCAGATGGGCGTCATGATGGCCAATGGCGAGTTGGTGAGTTTGCAACATGTGGGTAACACGTTCACTGTGCATGCCAAAGCCACTGTTGAGTCAGGCACTTGGGCATCAGTTAAAGCAACGATAGCGATCGGGCAGGGCGCCCGAGGTCGTCCCTTTAGAGTGCTGTCTTGGCGAGACAGCGTCACGGAGTAGATTTGAGTTCGATGGATATCAACTTCCAACAATGGATTGATCAGGCCAAGGCGAAGTACCGGACGAGCCCGCTATCGACTTTTGTTGATTGGTGGAAAGGTGAGTTAGTTGCTCTCTTGCCAGAGACTTGGAAGTCACGATTGATGCCGCATGCCCCAGCACTTTGGTTGGTGATCGATACGCATGGGTCGAATGATGTGGTTATCTGGGGTGGTGATCATGGTGATGAAAAAGTCGATGTGTTGGCATCTGTGGAAGACCAAGGACTCTTGCAGTCACGGTGGCAAAAGCATCTGAGTCGGTACGAGTTTGGGAAACCAAAAGTGACATTATGTCTGCCGCCAGAAACCATGCTCGATCGTACTATCGAGATGCCAGCGGCCGTCCAGGCAAACCTGGCGAACGCGCTGCAATATCAATTGGATCAATTCACCCCGTTTGAGGCAAGCTCGGTTTATTTTGATCAGAAGGTGCTTGATAAAGATGAGAGCAATGCCAAAATTCGAGTGGATCTTCGGCTCGTTCCTAGGCAGACATTAGATCCGATCCTTGAAAGACTCAAGACCCTCGGTATTGTCATTCATGCTGTGGATCGGTCATCTGCGGACACCGCTGGTGGACAAACACCCCCAAAACCCGAGGGATTCAACCTGCTGCCAATGTCAGATCGAGTGCCCTAT
>JALQZL010000074.1:5684-7283 GCA_023258355.1 Wenzhouxiangellaceae bacterium
TCGCTTTGCCCGGACGACCCTGAATTGGCGACTTGCGGGGGCGGCCACATTGTCTTTGGTGGTCATGATGGTGGCTACTTTACTTATCCGGCAAGCCTCCGAGCAGCGGTTGGCAGACCAAGTGGCTGGGTTGCGTTTAGAGGCTCAGGAAGTTATGGCATTACAACGCGAGTTGTCATCAGCGCTTGATGCTGCCAACTTTCTCGCAGAGAAAAGAGCTAGCCAGCCAGTGATTGTCCCTTTACTAGAGGAGCTCACTCGGCTTTTGCCCGAGGATATGTGGTTTCAGCAAGTGCAAGTCCGAGGTGATGAGATTATTATGATGGGGTTTGCCGAGGGCTCTCAGCAGTTGATCGAGATTATCAATGAGTCAAGCTTATTAAGTGACGCCACATTTCGTGGGCGAGTGACTGTCGATCCCGAGACCAATCAAGAAAGATTCACGATCCAAGCAACAATTCAAAGGAGAACAGGTGATGCAGTGGTTGCCACAGAAGGACAATAATGGTCCGCTGGCGATCGGCTTATTGGTCATTGCCTTGATTTTGGTTTATTTGGTTTGCTTTCACTGGTTTGTGTCTGCCCAGGTCAGTGTCGGTCGTGATATTGGTTTACTGAAAGACCAGGTTGGCCGATTCAAAACGGCCATTGATCGACGTGGTGATCTTGAGGCTCGATTGACACGTTTGACAGAGGCACAACTAGACAGTGCGCTATTTCTTGACCAATCTAGCCTCAGTCTGAGTGCTGCAGAGCTGACCCGAACGCTTCGAGCGTATGTGCGATCTGAGGCACAGCACGGTGACTTGTGTCGCGTGCTGGCGACAGAAAACCGCGCGCCACCGGAGGACGAGCCCTTCGAGCAGGTAACGGTCAATGTCCGTATGACCTGTCCTTTGGATGATCTGGTTAAAATTATTTATGCATTAGAACAAAACACGCCAATGGTTTTTGTGGATCAATTGATTATTCAACAGCGTGGTGGACGGACGCGACGGGGCATGCGTGTGGACCAAGCCCTTGAGGTGCGGTTTGATATGTTCGGTTTCCGAGGTGAGCGACGAGAGGTGTCGGTTGATTGATCTCGAGAAAAATTTGCTAACGACGATCTTGCTTGGCGTCTGTGGCTTTTGCGGATTGATGATTATCCTGTTCGGCGGTTGGTATTGGCTGACCGATGTGAGGTATATCGCCAAATCTGATGAAGGACCTTTGGTTTTCGCCGATGTGAAAACACCAGATCGTGGGTTGTCAGCATTGGCTGACTATGCGCTGATCATTGAAAAACCGGTGTTTTTCCCAGATAGGCAATTGCCGGAGATTGACTTGGGTGGCAGTGAAGCACTAGCAGACGAAGAGACCATCCCAGTGGTCGAAGAGCCCGTCGAACCACTACGTGCGGCGGTGGCAGGCATTATCATTACGCCAGAAGAAAAAATAGCGATGGTGACCGATGAAGTGGCTAACAAGGTGGTCATACTCAGAGAGGGAATGCGCTTGACGGGTGAGCAGTCTGCTTGGCGGTTGGAGGAGATTCTTGACCGCACCACGCATTTTGTGGCGAATGATGGACGAGAAAGCACACTGGATTTGAAGGTC
>JALQZL010000075.1 GCA_023258355.1 Wenzhouxiangellaceae bacterium
AGCCAACGACCCGGTCATTAACGCTTGGAGCGGTATTTATCCTGATCTCTTCCAGTCGATTGACAGCATGCCACAAAGCCTGCGCCAACAAGTTACATACCCAGTGCACCTGTTCCATCTGCAGTTCGACGACCTTTATATCTACTACCACATGAACGATCCGATGTACTTCTTCAACCTGGAAGACATGTGGGACGATGCGGATGAGGTATTGGGCCCTGTGATCTCAGATGGCAAGGCGATTCGTTTCTCGAACGAGCCTTACCCACTGATCATGAACACAGGTGGTTTCTTGCCCGAAGCGGATACTGCCACGCAGTACACCATGTTGATGGCATTTACCCCAGAGAAAGCCTTGAACTTGCGTGCGATGCCTTTGGTCTATCAAGATTGGCCAAACTACGGCAAGCGCGCTGTCTTGGAAGTACCCAAAGGCAGCTATGTGTTAGGTCCTGAGCAGGCCGATTCTCTAATCGACCAGGATCCTGAAATCTCAAGTCAGTTCGCATTGTGGAACCGTCGTGGCATGGACATTATCCGTGGTCACACAGTGATCGTTCCGTTAGATTCAGAGGTGCTCTACGTTGAGCCCATCTTCTTGCGTTCGCGTCAAAACGCAGTGACTCAGTTAAGTAAAGTCGCTGTTGTCTTCCGTGAGCGTGTCGCCATGGCTGACTCGTTAGAGGAAGCTTTGGAAGTCATCTATCAGAAGATTGAAGCTGACCGACCCACCATGGCTATGGTTTCGGAGGAATCAAACAATGAGTAATACAAACGTGACACAAACGCCAGCGACGCCCGGTCATTTGATCGCCGGGCTCAGCCTGAGCTATCTCATCGGCATCGGTTTGATGACCATGTTGGTCATCGCCGGTGGCATTTGGAATCAGTTGGCCAACTCACGTCTCCTCAGTTTATTAATCGAGGGTGGTGTGGTCCGCTATCACGACAAACAAATCGGCCCAATCGCCGGTGTGCCAGAGCTCAAGTACTATGTCATGAGCAATGACCCCGTCGGCTGGTGGGTTGCCATTGTGGCTGTGGCCTTGATGTTCGGCTACTGGTCTGTCAAGGCATTGCAATTTCACCTTTGTGCCCGTGAAATGGGTGGTGATCAGAAAGTGGGTAATGCCACAAAAGCCTACCTCTATGGTCAAGGTGTTAACCGTTGGATGCCATTTAACTTCGGTGATCTGGCCGCAGCGCGAGCGCTGGCAGCAGACACCGGTGGTCAAACGGAAGAGCAAGTGACTGGAACTGTGTATCTGTCCCGTTGCATGACCTTCTTTGAGATCGCTTTCTTTGGCTTGATCGGTCTTTTCTTGATCGGCTGGGGCGATTGGTTTGGGCTGCTGTTCTGGCCGTTGGTCATCTTCGCACTGTCTTTCTTCTTGATTCGGTTCCCAGGCACTTGGCAGGGCGGTTTGAATCACAACGCTGGCCGTCGACAATTGTTTGCTTGGGTGCAAGATAGACCACTGATGGCGTTGGGACTCGCTCTCTTGTCAATCGCTGCGTTCATGTTGGAGCATGTGGCCATTTATGCGCTGTCTCAGGCATTCTCATCAGCCAATGTGCTCTTGAACATTGATTTCTCAGTGTTCATGATGGCTCTTGTGGCTGGCATGATCGCCCGTGCCATACCCATCACACCAGGCGGCCTGGGTCAATTTGAGTGGGGCTTCGCGGTGGCCATCTATCTGTCAGGCACTGGCATGCCAGAGGCCGTCACTGTGGCTCTGCTATTTGCAGTTCTGCGCTATGGTGTTGGCTTCATGCTGACCGCGGGAATGAAAATTTTCCAAGGCTTGCCGATTACCATGCGTAACGTCTTGGACGGCGTACGGGTGTCTTCCTAAGCCTATAACGGAGTAAGCGGACGTTGCTTTGGCAATGAAAAAGACCTCTTTATCCGTTTTAAGTACTGGGGCGGCCATCATCACGATGGTCGCCTTTTCTTTTTTGGTGCATGCCCAGACTGATGAGGATGGGCTTGCCCAATACTGGGCGCCTGTGTTGTTGCAACACCAAGACTTTGCACGCGAAAAAGATGGTTACCCTGTGGCCTTCGGCGACTCGGGCAATGGTGAGTTCACGGTTTACAGCTGGACTCTATCCGTATCTGAACTGGATGGCGCGCCCGAAACGGCTTACCTAGGCTACTTTTGGCAATATCCGACTGAAGATGCCCTAGCCGTAGTGTTAAAAGTATCGGGCCGTGAGCGTTTGATTCAGGCCCTGTTTATGGGCCCTTCACAATGCGAACCAGTCAGTGGTGAGGCCTTTACCTTGGCCATCGACCCTGAGGGTCGCCATCCCATCATGAGTGTGCAGACACTCACACTCTCTACTGGGTTCGGTGTGATTGAAAAAGTCGTTCCCGAGGTCAACGGCGAAGTTGATTGGCTGGACTTACCGCAAGATGGTCGGCGGTTTTTTCGCACCTGGAACAATCCACCTCATTTAACGTCGATGCCACCTGACATTGATGGCATCGTCCTTCGCTATGAGCCCCAAGGGGGATTTGCCTTGGGTGGCAAGAGTGGGCGGGGCAATACCCCCCATCACTGGAATCTGCTGGCCTATCAACTCAACCCTCTAGATATCGACGAGCCAGCATTTATTGGGCATCCCAGCCAACCTACCCAATGGCCTTGTGCGGCTGTCTTTGAAGACCCTCACCAAATTTTTAATTCTGGAGTTCAACCTTAAAATGCAAATCCCACGTTCAGCCGCTTTTGTTGTTATTGCTATAGGCGTTGTCGCGATGGGTTATGGCATCATGGCTCAACGGGCAGCGATGGAGGGTATGCCTGAGCGTGGCTCACGTACGACCATCCACAGTACGCAACCCGTTGTCTCAGATGATCAGTCTCAACGCCTGTCCACACAGATGCCCCTCATTACTTTGCCTCCCCACGAACCGCTGGGACGGACGATTCATGTTCGTAATGAGTGGCCGACACCTGGCTCGGGTGCGCAAGAAGACCCTTACCGAGACTTGCCTCGAGCGCTCTCTGCCCTAACGCCCGGTGACCGCCTGATTGTTTGGCCCGGCCGTTACAACGGGCCCATTGATATCAGCAAGAGTTACAGGGATGGCACACCCGACAGACCCATCGAAGTCGTGATGGCTGCGGGTGCCTTGTTTTTCGGGAAAGAAGGCATGGATGCCCCCATCGATCGTCCGCTATTGACGGTAGATCGTTCGCACTGGCATTTCTATGAGCTTGAATTAGAGCCTCATTGGATGCGGCCGACCATGCGCCTGAGCGAGAATATCCAAGGGATCACTATTGTCAGTGGGCACATGCTCAAAGGTGTGGGGCATGGCGTTGAAATCCAAGACGGCGTTTCCGATGTCTTGATCACCGATACCCACATGCACCATTTGGGCACACTTCGTGGGGCGAAACGTAATTTCCGTGATCCAGAAGCCGCTGGCGTGGCTATCGCGCCATCGGCATCCAATATTGAGCTAATGAGCCTGGTGATGCACCATATGGAGGGAGCCGCTGTTCACGCGCTGAATGCGGATGGAACCACGGCCAGTGCTGAGGACCTCGCCAACCGAAATATCCAGTTGGGCCAGATAAATGCTTCAGCCATGGGTGGAAAGTGGGATTAAAATGCCTTGATTTCTAAAGTAGGCTGTGCCAATATCTGGCTAACTGTCTGGTGAATCAGCACATCTAAGGATACTGAAGTGATGGTGGCTAGACGTAAATTGTGGGAGAAATTAAGATGAAAGCAGCGAAAGTATCTAACCTAGCGCGTTTTGTGGTCGCCACCTTAGCAGTATGGCTGTCCTTCGGCGCGTTGGCCCAAACCATTGACACCAATACGGGTGATCGAGAGCGGTATGCAGTGACCACCACAGGGGAAGTGGTTGCAGTCGTGAGTCCCGTGGATGATGAAGCCAAAGTGGTTTATCGGAATGCTGAGGGCGAGGTGCATGTCATTGGCTTTGGTGATTCAGTCCCGGGCCTGGATGATTTGCCTGACGGGACCCCGGAGGAAGACACGGGTGTGGCTTATGGGCCTGTGACTGGTGTGGGTCACCCTGCTGTGAATGACTCAGGCGAGATGGCCATTTATGTGACCTTGACTTCTGAGAACATTGCTGCCCGAAATGATGATAGTGCCATCCTCGTTGGCACACCAGGCAATCTCACATTGGTCGCCCATACGCTTCAAACCTTTGGTGATGCGGTGATTTGTAGTCTTGAGCCTAGCCCTCAAATCAATGCCAGCGGACAAGTCTTCTTTGCTGCCACGTTACAGGTTGCCAATGAGGGCACTGAGCCACCAGCGGCGACTTTTTGTGACGAAGATGGTGGCGAAAGGAGCGGTAATCCAACAAGCGCTTCTTTCACGCGATCAGCCAAGGGTATTTTCCGTTACACTCCTGGCGTGGGTGTAGCGCAGCTCCTTGACGCGCAACTGGATTTGACAGGGGACACGGTCACTACCTCGGATCCTCGATTTGTAACAGCCTCCACCGATTATTACATTATCGACGCGCATCTTTTGGCCCACAGCCATAACAGCGTGACGTCGGATGGTGGTGCGTATGCGTATGCGTGGTTCACAGCGGATGATACCTTTGATAACGACGCTGACGGGGATGACTACAGAACAGGGATTGTGTATGTCGATGGTGGCGCGCCTGAGCTGGTGGCCATCACTGATCGCGTACCAAACGACAACAACTATGACTACTACACTGCGAACAGCCTCGGGGACTTTGGCTACATTGGCAAGCTAGCTGGCAACAGCTCAGGCCAAATGGTGTTTAAATCAGCTATCAGCTATCGATATTTGTCTAGCTGTGGCACGCCTCCCTATCCAAACTTGTGTACCAGCGATAGCATGACCTCGGCTTTGTATTATTACGATGTAGCAACGGGATTGTCGGATGATCCCATTGCGGCCTCAGGCGATCCTATCCCTGGGGCGTCTGGACAGACCTTTAACGGGTTTCCTCCTTTGCATTCGATCAATGATGCTGGTGCTGTCGCCTTCACCGCAGGCTTAAATATCCCAGGCAATTGTGATCCAACTATTAATAGGAACGGTTCGGACGAAACAGCAGTACCACCCGATTTCCAAGGCAATAGCAACTGGGCTGAATATTGCCGTGGTGTTTATGTTCGTGCGCCCAACGGGACAATCACAGAAGTGGCTCGTACGACACGAGCGGCGGTCGATGGTGGTGTCGGTGCGTCTAGCCACACATCCTTGGACGGACGCGTCTTCCACTTCCACAGTATTGGTGCCACCGCGATCATGGGGCATGACTCTACTAAGGTCTACTTCACTGCTGATGAGGTGATTGATCCTCCTGAAGTGACCCCAGAAGACCCACGCTTCACGTCAGAAATTTACCAAGCGGAGCCTCGCCACGCCGCCGATGGCCGCTCTGGTACGGTGTACCGCACGGGTGTTTT
The DNA here is from genome assembly GCA_023258355.1 of Wenzhouxiangellaceae bacterium. GTDB lineage: Bacteria > Pseudomonadota > Gammaproteobacteria > Xanthomonadales > Wenzhouxiangellaceae > Wenzhouxiangella. Next base: position 5,451 of record JALQZL010000075.1, read on the forward strand.
TGCTTGGAACAATGGTGAGATTGAAAGTATTTTGGTTGAAGATGACCCGGTGTTTATTGATGACGAGAGCATTTGGGAAGACTATGTGCCGGTGACGCTGCGTCAGGGCCCCACGTTGTGGGACCGTTTGGCTGGGATGGTGGGCATTAAGACGGCCTATGCTCAAGGGACGCCAGCGACAGTGCTACGGGTCTTTGTTCCACAGCTTCAAATGCGCCAGCACGAAGGTGATGGCAGCTTCGCGGTTCGGGCTTGGATTGATTTAGACGATGATGGTGTGGCGGATCTAGACTCGATGGTGTCCTCGATTGAGGCGGCGCCTGCGGTGCCGGTGCCTGCGATGTCGGCTTACCTCGTGGCTGTCTTGGGCTTTATGCTGATGGTCTCTGGTCTGGTGATGCTGAGAGGCCGCGCTTAACTGACTTGATGGGGTAGCGTCACTCGCTACCCTCACTCAAGGCACTGACTCACCCCGCCCAGCTCGCTGTGGCGGGGTTTTTGTTTGGCCTTTGCTTTGTTTTCCAGACCCATATAAACTAAGGCTGATTTTATTGATCATCCACAACAATCAACGCCAACACGTGTAACGTTCCTATGATTAGAAAACTACTCGCAACACTGATGGTGGGTTTAGGCATCAGTTTGCTTGGATTGTTCGGTTATGGACAATATCTGGCTCGTCAGGCCAATGACACCCCCCGACCTATGCTCATTTTGGAAGACGCCAAAGTGATCAGTGATGACCCAACAGCTGGATTTGTGGCTGATGATGGGTTGAACTCACCGAAGCCAGCTGACTTAACTCAACCGAATGTCTACTATGTCTCAGCAACGCGTGGCCGAGCAGACAATGGCTCTGAACTTGATCCTTGGCGCGACTTACAAGCGGCACTGTGCCGATTGAAGCCAGGCGATACCTTAATGGTGCTTGATGGCGATTTTGGCCATTTGCGTATTGACGAACGTTGCGCGGCAGGTGAGCCCAACCGACCGATTGAGGTTTACTTCTCCACACTCAGCCAGCTTGGTAGTGGATCAGGCGCCCTCATCACCATTGGCCAGCCTTATTGGTCTATTTTTGGGGCAGAGTTGCCATTAGGTCAAAACCAAATCGGGTTTGATATCGCACCGAACACCCACACGATCCGAATCGAGTCTGCAAAAATCTACGGGGGCAGCGGTGCAGGTATTCAGGTTGGGCACGGAGCCCATGACATTGAGATCATGCGCAGTCACATTCATCATATTGGCACGCCTGACTCAAAGGGACACGCCTTGGTTTTACACCCTGGCGTCCATGGCGTCTCGATCAAGCAAAGCAAGATTCACCACATTGGTACACAGGACATTGAGATAGTCTCACCATCTTCTAATCCAGCGCTCGCGTTTTTGCCTGAGGCCACCTATACCTTGGACGCAAGCACGGCTAATCCCAGTGAAGATGATCAGTGGTGGGTTCAGGATGATTCCGAGCCTAAAGACAGATAAAAACATTAGATAGGAGAAGGCTGATGAAAACCTTATGGATTATTGTCGCACTGCTGCTGATCGTGGCCTCAATTGACACGGTTGACGCTCAGCCGCGTGAAGGGTTGGGTAACCCAGTAGCCCAAGATGAACTCCCAGAAGGAGAGCAGAAACTGGTGGGTCGGCTTTCAGGTTACCTCGGGGTGCCAGAAGATGAATTGATTGCCCTTAAGATGGAAGGGCTTGGCTGGGGCGATGTTGAGATGACTTATTTGGTCGCTCGGGCCAGTAACCAACCAGTCGCCGCCATTGTGGAACAGTGGACGCGCTACCGTGGCAATTGGGAGATGGT
>JALQZL010000076.1 GCA_023258355.1 Wenzhouxiangellaceae bacterium
GAATCTCTTGATGAACTTGCAACATCAGTTGCTCTCTTATGCGCTCGGCTACCAGAAACCTCAAGGGGCGGTCTGTATATTCATCATCAGGGTACTGGGGCTGACCAGAGGGTAGATGCTTAAAGACCTCATCCATCAAATCTTCAAGGCCTTGGCCACTTTTTGCACTGAGATAGACCACGCCGTCAAAAGCACAGGCTTCTGTCAGCACTCGCGTTTTCTCCAACAGCACAGCTCGGTCACCCAATTGATCTATTTTATTAAAGGCTAAAATTTTGATCTGATTGGGTAGCTGTTTTAACTTTTCAATGATCACCTGGTCATCGGGTGTCATTTTTTGAGCATCAACCACCCAAACAACCACGTCCACATCCCGCAAGCCACTTTGGGCGACTCGATTTAAACGCTGGTTCAGCAGGTGACGTTTTTGGGTGTGCATACCGGGTGTATCCACAAATACCGCCTGCCCCTCCGGTCGGCTAATCCAGCCTCGGATCGCATGTCGGGTGGTCTGTGGCTTATGCGTCACAATGGCCACCGGTTCCCCCACCAGGGCATTTATTAAGGTTGACTTACCCACATTTGGGCGACCGATCAGGGCAACGTGTCCAAAACGGGACTCAGTCATCGCTACGTCTAGCCATCAATTGATCTAGCATCTTTTGGGCAGCCTCTTGCTCTGCTCTCCGGCGATTGGAGGCCACTGCTTCGGTATCCTGCCAGTCACCCGCGATTCGACACGCCACACGAAACACTTTGGCATGATCAGCACCAGACTCACTAATGACCATGTAGTCAGGCAATGGTTCGCCTCGCGCCTGCCGAAATTCTTGTAATCTCGTCTTGGGATCTTTAAGCGCTTCAGCAGAGGGTAAATTGTTGAGTCGATCAACCAATAATGACTCAACGATGCGATAGGCCTCATCAAATCCACCATCTAAGTAGATGGCGCCAATGATTGCCTCCACCAAATCGGCCAGTATCGATTCACGCAAGAATCCGCCGCTGCGTTTTTCACCAACCCCTAGTCGGAGATGGCGCCCCAACTCGAGATCTTTTGCAATTTCTGCCAAGGTGGCGCCTCGCACCAGCCGTGAGCGCAGGCGACTGAGATCTCCCTCCGGTGCGCCACTGTGATGACGGTAAAGCAGATCAGCTGCGACGAGATTCAGCAGGCTGTCACCCAGAAACTCAAGTCGCTCGTAGTGTGGCGAGCTATGGCTTCGATGTGTCAGCGCCTGGAGCAGGAGTGACCCATCGCGAAAAACGTAATCAATGCCTGGGACTTTATTCAATGGCACGACCGATACGATCCCACCCCACACAACCCACAGAGCAGTCCCAATGCATCCAGATACGTGTTGCCTTACCCACAAGATGACTTTCTGGCACAAATCCCCAAGAACGGCTATCGAGCGACTGATCCCGATTATCCCCCATCACAAAATAATGCCCCTCAGGCACCGTCCAAGTCTGTGTTCTCAGATCAGGTCGGTCAGGATATAGAATGACTTGATGCTCAACGCCATCCAAAGACTCTTCAAACAGCTGCGGGCGCCTACCGGATGGATTCCGGTTAAGCCCCTCACCAATCCACATGCCCACCTGCTCTTGAGGCATCGGCTCGCCATTCACAAAAAGCAGTTTGTTTCGATAAGTGACCTCGTCACCGGGTAACCCAATGACCCGCTTGATGTAATTGAGGTTGGTATCCTCTGGGTAACGAAAGACCATAATGTCTCCGCGCTCGGGACTACCGACCTCTAAGATTTTGGTGTTAGTTACCGGCAATCTAAGCCCATAAGACCATTTATTGACGGCAATGAAGTCACCAATCAGTAGCGTGGGCATCATCGAACCCGATGGGATCTTAAACGGCTCAAAAACAAATGAACGGACAGTCACCACAATAAAAAAGACAGGAAAAAGCGATCCCAATGTCCCTAGCCAACGACTCAAAGCGCTATTGCGTGCTTCGGGATTCACCCGGTTTAGTAGGAAAAAAGTGACCCATAAAATGCCACTGAGGATCATCAACGCAGTCAATATCAGGGAATAATTCATAAACCGAACCTCAGCTACGAAATCTATTTATCACTATCCGTTCTCAACACGGCCAAGAAAGCCTCTTGAGGAATCTCAATGCGCCCCACTTGCTTCATGCGACGCTTGCCTGCTTTTTGTTTTTCTAACAGCTTTCGTTTACGCGTCACATCACCACCGTAACACTTTGCCGTCACATTTTTACGGTATGCCTTCACTGTCGATCTTGCAATCACGTGGGATCCGATGGCAGCTTGAATGGCGATGTCAAACATCTGTCTCGGGATCAAGTCCTTCATTCTTTCCGCCAACTCACGACCTCGTCGATCAGCAAGCTCCCTGTAGACGATAGAGCTCAACGCATCCACTTTCTCACCATTGATCAGCAAATCTAGTCGGACAAAAGGTCCGGCTTGATGGCGGGTAAATTCATATTCAAACGAGGCAAACCCTCGGCTGGCAGACTTGAGTCGATCAAAGAAGTCCATCACCACCTCAGCTAATGGCAACTCATAACTTAGTTGGACCTGTCCACCAAGAAATCGCATATCCACCTGTCGGCCACGCTTTTCCTCACACAATCCTATCACTGCGCCCACATAGTCTTGCGGAACCAAGATATTGGCTCGAATCAGGGGCTCTCGAATCTCTTTGATCTTGTTGACTGGTGGCAAACTGGCTGGATTATCGAGCATCTGAATGCTCCCGTCTGTCATCTCCAGTTCATAGATGACGGTGGGTGCCGTGGGGATCAGATCAAGGTCATACTCTCGTTCCAGCCGCTCTTGGACAATCTCCATGTGGAGCATGCCCAAGAACCCACACCGAAACCCAAACCCGAGAGCCACGGAGGTTTCAGGCTCGTAGTTGAGTGCGGAATCATTGAGCTGAAGCTTATCCAGCGCCTCACGCAAATCGGGGTAGTCCGAAGAATCAACAGGAAAGATACCAGCGAAGACACGCGGTTGCACCTTCTTGAAACCCGGCAGAGCGGCAGCAGCTGGCTTGGACACGCTCGTAATGGTATCGCCCACAGGCGCCCCATTGACTTCTTTGATTCCCGCAGCAATGAACCCAACCTGACCACAACTGAGCACTGGGCTCGCGGTTCTCTTTGGCGTGAATATACCAATTTGATCTGCTGGGTGCTCATCACCAGAGGACATGATCCGAATTTTCTCACCCTTTTTCAATTGGCCACTCTTGATTCGAACCAGAGAGTTCACACCAAGGTAATTATCAAACCAAGAGTCGATGATCAGTGCTTGCAAAGGCTCATCACTCTTGTCTTCTGGGGGCGGTATTTTTTGAACGATGGCCTCTAATACGGCTTCTATACCGAGACCAGTTTTGGCACTGACAAGCAGTGCATCGGTGGCATCAATCCCGATGATGTCTTCGATTTGGCTGCGTACCCGATCAGGCTCTGCGGCCGGCAGATCAATTTTGTTGATCACCGGAATCACTTCCAAGCCTTGCTCGACTGCCGTATAACAATTGGCCACACTTTGCGCCTCAACCCCTTGTGCCGCATCAACGATGAGAAGCGCGCCTTCACATGCGGCTAAAGAGCGTGACACCTCATAGGAGAAATCGACATGGCCCGGTGTGTCAATAAAATTAAGCTGATAGGTCACACCATCATTGGCCGTGTAATTTAGCGTCACACTCTGCGCTTTAATCGTGATGCCACGTTCACGCTCAATATCCATCGAGTCGAGCACCTGGGCAGCCATTTCGCGCTCAGTCAAGCCACCACATAGCTGAATGAAGCGATCCGCGATAGTGGATTTGCCATGATCCACATGCGCAATGATCGAAAAATTTCGTATATGCTTTGTTTGACTCATGCCCACTCAGCTCTAATACAGACCAGATTGATAAAAGGGCCACCTCGCTCGCAGGCTAGGCGGCCCTAAGACTGGTCTTCATTATAAGCGGTTTCAGTGAGTTACTCTTCAATCTCTGGTGTGTAGGCGACAAAAGTGGCGGTGCCATTTCGTCGATGTAACAACAAAGACACAGGGCGACCTGGGGTAAGGTCTTCAACGATGGCATTGAAGGCATCCATATCAGCCACAGGGCGGTTATTGATCATCAAAATAACGAACCCAGGACGCACTCCCTGTCTGTAGGCTGCCTCACTTTCTACCTGCGTGATCACCACCCCACCCTCTGGGTTACCCAGCTGCTCACGATCGGCCTCATTGCGAATCGGTTCGACAACAAGCCCCAAAGCATTGGTTGGCTCAACCGCGCCCTCAGGCTGTTCGCTTGCCAGCATCTCGGCTTCATCCAACTGCTTTACTCGAACCTGCAGGGTCTTGTATTCCCCCCATCTAAAAATATCTACCTCAGCCACATCGCCTGGCGCCACCATACCCACCAAAGGCGGTAACTCAGAGAAGATGTCCACGGATTCTCCGTTAAATGCCAAAATCACATCACCCACCTCGATACCTGCCTCTGCTGCGGCGCTATCTGGCTCGACGCGGTTAATCAAAGCACCAGCAGGTCGTTCGAGACCGAGCGCGTCGGCCTTTTCTCGAGTCACCACTTCAATCCCCACGCCCAAATAACCGCGTGATACTCGACCAAATTCTAGGAGCTGATCAATGGAATTCGCAGCGACTTCAATCGGAATTGAAAAAGACAGGCCAATGTTGCCGCCACCTGAACTCAATATCCACGAGTTAATACCCACCACGGTACCATCGGTTCGAATCAAAGGACCACCGGAATTACCACGGTTGATGGCGACATCTGACTGGATAAAGGGCACATACTGTTGTTGCCCTTGGCTTCGGCCCTTGGCGCTGACAATGCCGGCTGTGACAGACTGCTCGAATTGAAAGGGTGAACCAATGGCGATCACCCACTCCCCTGGCTTTAAATTGTCTGAATTTCCGAAGCGCAGCGTGGGCAAGTCCTTCGCATCAATGCGCAAAATAGCGATATCGGTTTGTGCGTCTGACCCGACCAGTGGTGCCTCAAATTCGCGACGGTCTGATAAACGAACGATGATTTCATCCGCCTCATCAATGACGTGATGATTCGTCACGATCAACCCATCTGATTCCATGATGAAGCCTGATCCGCCACCCCGACGATCTGGTTGGGGTCGAGGGGCGCCGCCACCGAAGGGGTCACCAAAAAATCTTCGAAAGAATTCTGGCATTTCCTCTGGCATGCCCTCTGGCATTACCCCTTCACGGGTGGTCTCTTGAGGCCGATCGCCAAAGCGACGTGTCTCAATGTTAACCACCGCAGGTATTGACTCCTCAACCAAGTCTGTGAAGTCCACGGGGGTGGCGCTTTTCACAGGAAAACTAAAGCCCATACCAATGAGCACTAAGGCGACAAGCATCCAAGATTTTCTCAGGCTATCCATACCTACTCCATATCATGTTTCTGTTGTTTGTTCGGATTCAAGACAAGACAATGCTAAAACTGTGGGGGTCATAGATCGTGATCTCAAGTGACCAGCAATTGGAATTGATATCACCCCCAAAATAATCGCTAGCAATAACACAGCCAATTCAGGCAGGCCCTTGCCCTCCACGCCAAGCGCAGATGCCCCCGCAGTTAGTGCCAATACAAAACACACCACAGGGAGCCCATAGAGCCACAAGGCCCCCCTCACCAAGTCGGTGGGTGCCAGTCCAACGCGCACCCAGTCACCCACGCTTAGGTCAAAAGACACCGGAAGCGTCATCAAGCTTCCTGTTCTGGAAAATAACTGTGAAAAGACGCCCGCGCCACAACCCTCACCGGCAGCACACCGAGCACATTGCTCGTGGGTTTTGAACTGAATCGTGGCGCAGCCATCTGCTGAAGCCACAACCTGTCCATGCTGCCAGAGCCACTGGGATTGATCTGTCGACTGTCTCACCGGGGGTCGTCACCATGGGCCTCGATCAGCTGTCGACCGACATATTCAACAGTTTGAGGCGGGACCTGGCCCATGATGGTGAACTGACGAAGCCCCATCATGCCACTTAAAATGTGCACGCTCCCAACCGCTTCGAGCTTGGTGCCAACGGGCCTAACGGGCGCGTGATCAATGTAGATAGAGAAACTACTCAGGCCATCACTGAAGAGCAAGTGATCAAATGCCGTATTGTCTCGGCTACGACCATGATTGGCATCGACCAAATGATAAAACTGGGGCACCTGCCTCGGCCCCCACAAAGGACGGAGCAAGCCACTGCGCCTTGAACTGAGCGCTGATGAGGTGTCATCCACTGTCTTTGTGGTTTCTTCGCCGGTACCGTCCATTGGCAAGGCCTTGGATGAACTGACTGACGCGGTTGAGCTGACCGCTCGCAAGTCATGATCAGAGATTCGAGCCCCGATATCGATGGTCACAAAGACCTGCTCACCCAGTGATTGGCCTTGAGGGCTGAGGATCATTGACCGAAGCAACATCCCTGTATTCATCTCAAGCCACAAACGCTGACCATATCGAAACCCATCTTTGGGTCTGATATCGATGCGCTGCGCCTCATGATCTGCGATGCGTTCAACGTCGCCGAGGGTCAGTTCATAGGCATCTTCAAGCCTTGCCAGTTGGCTTAGGGGCTGATTAGGCATCAAGCGCTGCTGAAAGCCCGGCAACACACCCACGCCAGCATAGTCAAGATTGGCACTCATTTGATCGCCGCTGCGGACCAATTCTCTTTTCGGTCCATTCAGCGCGTAGATCCGTTCTTCAATGACCTCAGGACTGACTCTGCGAATCACCTCATAGGCCTCAATTTCATTGGCTCTCATTTGAACCAATGTGCCTCGGTAGCTCAAGTTGTCGACTGCAAACGCCATTCTATCGAGCCACTGCTGCGCCTGATCCTGCTGGGCATAGGCGAAAGAGACTTGGACGATGATGGATAGAGTGAATGCGAGTCTCAACAGCGTCATGTTCATCAACCTGATCATTTCTTCTGGGTCGGGTCCGTTTCTTCTGATTGGGCTTTGTGCTCTGGTGCCAGGGTGCCGATGGGCCAGTAGCCGCCGACACCTGCACGCCGAGTGGCTTGCTGATGCTGCAGCATCAACTGGCGAAGACGCTGACTCTCTTGATAACTTTCCTCAGATAAACCCACTGGCACGGCAGGTTGCGAAAATACGCGATCCATCGGCGTGCTCTGACTGACAAAGCTTGGCATCTGATCAAATGCCGACCCATTTGATTGTTGGCCTAAATTGTGGTTCATCCCGATCAAG
>JALQZL010000077.1:0-6995 GCA_023258355.1 Wenzhouxiangellaceae bacterium
TGATGGCGTCTTTACTGGGTTTATTTGGCGCACGTAAGCTGTTCGTTTGAAGCCTGCAAACACCTGATTATCATTGTTCACGCAAAAGGCCTGACATGTTCACATGTTGGGCCTTTTTCTTTAGGATGTGGATCGAAGTCTTGGGGAAGGTGACTTCTTTGTTTACAGCACCATTTGAGACAGTGATAAATGGATCCCTTCGCATTCGCATAAGAACTAAATAGCTCAGTGGTGATGCAGTGGCTTGCATAGACGTGTCCTGGTGGGCACTTCTTGACATGGCCGTTGTAATTATGCCAGAGTACAAAACAGGTTACAAAAGATGGGGTTAATGGTGGTTGGTCTCCAACAATTAAAAAAATTTTCGTCGCTGGTTTTTTTTTCAGCATGGCTGTTGTGCTCTTCAGCGTTCGCCTCGCCGGTGCTTAAAGATGCCAATGGTGAGGTGATCGGTGCTTTTCTAGGCTATAACCCACCATTTGGTCCTAATACCAGCACGGTAGAGGGTATTGCTGATTTTGTCATCATGAGTCGTACGGGGTATATTTTTCTGCTTGTCTATGGAACACTCAACATCTTTGAGACTGTGGCAGTCATACGGAACTATGGGGAGCACAACTTAAGCTATAAGACGGATATCTTCTTTGAAACCACAGACTGTTCAGGGGATGCCTTTGTTAATGGTGTTCAGAGTGGCATCATTGCCAACGCAATATTAAATCTACAGTCAATCTATAACAATGCCTTCTTAGGTTCGACTCTGTACTATGTGCCCAAGGGTGCCGCAGTGATTCCGAGACGCCCACAGTCACGGTTACAGGTAACCTCAAGTACTGAACTTGGGTGTCAAGAGCTACCCCTGGGTTCCAGTCGATTAACAGTCAAAGCTCTACCCAATGATCCAGCGGTGACAGGAATTTCCAATTGGTACTTCCCGTTACCCGTTTATTTCGACTTTGATTATCGGTTCGGCACGCCTGAGGTGTTTGCTGATCAGTTTTTGACTGTGCAAGAGTAGGGCTGGGTGCTTCAGGCCAGCACGCTATGAAATCGTATTTTTTTAACGCCCCAGTTGTTTGTCAAGTCGTGGCGCAACAACTCAGATGACTGAGCGAAAGCAGGTATATCCCCAGACATCAACCCAGAAAGCATAGGCTGCCGCGCCTCGGCGGGAGGCAGGGTCATCTAGCAGCTCACCGCCACGCTCGTCTGAGTTATCCTTGCCACTGGTCTGTTTAATACAACACAGAGAGCAAAGCACCCATGGCTTTATCAGTGCATTCTGAAATTGGGAAACTGGAAATGGTGTTGGTGCACACGCCAGCATCAGAAGTAGAGAACATGACGCCTGACTCTGCCAGTGACGTCCTCTATGACGATATTTTAAATTTACCATTGGCCGCTAAAGAGCATGCCCAGCTGACTGGCGTCTTGCAGCAAGTCTCTAAGACTGTTCAGTTGAAAGATTTATTAAGTGATGTCCTTCAGAGCGCTGAAGCGAAGAATTCCGTGGTCAGTGCGCTGACAACGTTATATCGGTGCCCGGAACACGCTGATCATATGCTTGCCTTGAGTGCCCCCGCGTTGGCGGCTCAGTTGATCGAAGGGACGCGAAAGCGGATCTCATCACTGGAGCGCTTCTTGGATAAGTCACCCTATGCCATTCCACCCTTACCCAACGCCTTTTTTACTCGTGATGCCACCATGTGCGTCAGTGATGGTGTCATCATCGGTTCGATGGCGCATCCGGCAAGAGTGGCAGAGTCTGTCCTTTTGAAAGCGATCTTCCGCCATCATCCCAAAGTCCATACCGATCGATTCTTCTTTGATGGAACCGTCGATACGCCAGCGGGCATTACCATTGAGGGTGGAGATTTGCTGATTTTGCGCAAGGATTTGATCATGATTGGCTATAGCGAAAGAACATCAGTTCGCGCCATCGATCTTTTAATGAAATCCATTGCCGCTGAGGGGGCTGTTCAAAACTTTATTGTCGTGGAGATACCCCAGCGCCGTGCCAGCATTCATCTGGATATGCTTTTTACGATGGTGGATGTGGATAAATGTGTGGTTTATCCGCCCATGCTAGAGGGCTCTACCGCGACGCCTGCTTATCACTGTGTTTTTTCTGATGAGCCAGAGCCGGTGATGGTGTCGGTAACCGAGCATCCGCATGTGTTAGGCGCGCTGGACGCTGTTGGGATGCCACTGGAGCCGATTGCTTGTGGTGGGCCTGATCGGTTTCATCAAGAAAGGGAGCAGTGGGCGAGTGGTGCGAACTTTTTTGCCTTTGCCCCTGGCCAAATCATGGGCTATGCCCACAATGTGCACACAATTGAAGCCATGGCGCAGGCTGGATTCAACGTGGTCCATGCAAAAAATGTGGTTGATGGATCACGTCCCATTGCACCCACCGAGCGAATCTTAGTCACCATGGATGGCTCAGAACTTAGTCGAGGGGGTGGGGGGTGCCGTTGTATGACACTGCCTCTCTCACGAGCAGCGGTTGAGAGCCGCTCAGTGGTCTAGCGACAGAACGGCCAGACTTGATACCAACGTCGACAGTGGAACTCGGACTGACATGAGTTCAACTGAGCTTGATATTGGGCAGAGCGTCGCTCCACTTTCCTGGCAATACTTTGGAGCTGAGACTTGTTACGCCAGCTCCCACGAGAATAACCGCCATGTCCCTCATGGTAGGCAAGGTAGAGGTTGTAGGCATCTGTCTTGGGAAGCCCTAAGCGACGGTGGCTGACATCGTTATACCAGCCAACGAAGTCAGCGGCATCTTCAAACTGACTGCGGATGGCGAAGATCTGCCCCGTTGCCTTCTTATAATCTTCCCATGCCGGATCTTGGGCTTGGGCATAGCCCTTGGCAGAGGAGGGGCGCTTCCAAGGAATAATGCCAAGCAACTTGGTTCGCTCAGGCCGAACAGCGGAACGAAATGACGATTCTTGTTGGATAATGGCCATTTGCACTGAGATGGGCACGCCCCACCTTTTCTGAGAGTCCAATGTATGGTCGTACCAGTCCGGGTACTGCCTAAAGATCTCACACAGATTATCCTGTTGCTTTGGTGGCGTTGTCGCGCACGCAGACAGCGTGGCGACCATGATGATTGCCCAGACCCTCAAGATAGTGAGTTTCATGATGGCGTCTTAGCGAACCAAGTTACCTGATTTGAGGATAAACCTCAGTCCCAACCCAGCTATCGTCTCCTTACCTGTGAGGTCACGATCGATTTGACGAATGCCGCCATGCACAGAGACAAGGTTGTGCAGTTCATAGCGAGCGCCAAGGGCGAAATAGGTACCATCATTGACGTCTTTATTATCGTCAAACAGACCGAGATTGGTGCTAAAACGCCACTTGTCCATCCGATAGCTGGAGGTGATAAATAGGTTGTCACCATCCTCAAGGCCTTGACCTCGGCTTTCGTGCATGATGCCAGTAGACCAAGGCCCCTTTTGATATAAAGCACCCAGCTTGACCGCATCACGGTCACTGGCACCACCTTCATAGCCACTGCCATCAACATAGGCAGCGAGTAGCTGGATGGGTCCATGTGATGAAATGACAGAGGCAGAGAGCGCTGGGTCATTGTCTGATGTGAGATCACCGGCGAGCTCGTCATCAAACGACAACGTGGCGTTGATGCGAACACTGCCAAGGGTATTGCCATAAGCAATCGATCGATCCAGATAGCCACCGTGGCCAAAAGCGCCGCCTGAGCGAGCTAAGTTGCCACGTGACTGCATGAAAGTGGCATTGAGCGGATCCCAACCGATGCCCGCTGTTTTATATGCTGTGGCAATTCGGCCAGCTGAGATTCGGCCAAGGGGTGTGGCTAGTCCAACATAGACATCGCGATTTTTCGAATCACCATCTTTCAGGCCTTCGGCATCAATATTCAAGCCGAGTCGCGCGAACAAACCCCATTGGCCACTGATTGGCTGACTGGAATCAATAAATAAAGCACCAAAATTGGCTGAGTTTTTGTTGCCACCTGCCCATCCATCGGTGATGGTGAAGCCATCGCTCCCGCGGGCTTCTGCCGCTGACCCACTGACAGAGACCAGTTCTGGTTGAAGACGAAGAAGGGCCGTCAATTGGGGGCCTTCCTCATCAGTTTGCGCAACAGCCATCCCAGAGTGAACGCCTGTGCAGAGGATAACGAGTGTCATCAGCCAAAGGGATTGATTGTTAAGTCTTGTGACAAAAAACATGCTGCAGCCTTATTTAGGAGGTTTAAACCAATTTATGAGCGTATCAAACTTACAACAGGAAGTGTCAGAATGAAGCCAATAAAGCCCACCGCTAAAGCCATCAGGGCCAGAAGAAGCCAGTCCACCAGGCCAATGAAGTCTGCAAAGTTTGCCTGCGTTAACCATGGGCCAGCTAAGAAGGCACCCACAGCAAAGACAAGACCAGCCCTGATTGCCCATTGACGGGCCCTTGCATGGGCAAAGCGGCGTTGGCGGAGTGTTAAGGCAGTGGCGATGAGGTCAATCACTAGCCAGATAAGAAAAAAGGAAAGCAGAGGTCGCAAAGCCTCAATAATCACAGCCAGGATTCCGAACACTGAAAAAGCCATAATAATGTCCTCTTAATTAAGTGATGGCGGCTCTAGACTCGACCACGGAGCATAGCGTTGTAGGCTGCATGGAGCATGCGGTCTTTGAGCATCCAAGGAAACCAGTGCTGTTCATAGGGGCTTATAAAAGGGAAGGAGGGAATCATGTTCAAGTCATAGTCAAATTCCACCAAGATCCCCTGGCCCTTGCGAGTGATGAGGGGGCAAGAGGTGTATCCATTGTAACGGGCACTTAATGGCTCATCAGCAATGGCGGAGATTAAATTGGCAGTGGCGACGGGCACCTGCGCTTTGACGCTAGCGGCCGTTTTCCCAATTGGCGTGCCCACGCAGTCACCTGACCCGAACACATTGGGATAGCGCCGATGTTGAAGTGTCAACTTATCGACCTCCATCCAGTGTCCACTCGCAAATGGTCCTTCCTGCCACGCCAAATCTGAATCTGCGAGTGGGTCGGGTGCCTGCATCGGCGGCACGACATGAATAAAGTCATAATCTATGCGGCGCTCGCCCGATGGTGTTTTGAAAGTCGCTCGTTTGAGCTCAGGCTCAATGCCCACCAAAGGATGGTCCCATTGGATTGCGATATCGCGACTCGGGAACTCCTCTTTTAGAAAAGCGTTGATATCAGGTTGTGAGAAAAGACCTTTGGCCGGCGGTGTATACATCATGCTGGCGCTATCACGATGACCCTTTCGGCGGAGCAGATCCTCAGTGAGCATAGTCACTTTTAGGGGAGCGCCAGCACATTTCACAGGACCTTGAGCGCGGGTGAAGATGCCCACCCCACCTTGATCTGTGTACTGATCAATCATTTGCCATGTGCGACTAGCATGGTCTGGATTGTCATAGACACACCCAATCCCCAGCTTGCCGATCAGGTCTGTACTCATGCCTTCGATGTCGGAGTAGTTGACTTGAAGCCCCGTAGTGACCATTAAATAGTCATAGATAATTCGCTGTCCATCATCCGTCATGACGCTGTTAGAGGAGGGTTCGAATGCAACAACGCGCTTTTTAAGCCATTTAACGTCATTTGGCATATAACGTGCGTTTTTGTCCCTTACCTTTGTGGTCTTCCAAATGCCGGTGGCAACCAGTGTGAGGCCTGGTTGGTAAATATGTTCCGTTCTCGAGTCAATGATGATGATTTGTGCGCCATCGAGACCTCGGGATAAGCGATTGGCTGCATCTAGGCCGGCTGCTCCAGCGCCCACAATGACAATTTTTGCATTTGTTTTGAGCTTGCGAGCATGGCTTTGAGTAGGCACCACGCTACCCCCAAGGCCGACTGCTGCAGCTAGACCTGTGGCTTGAAGCAACTTCCTTCTGCTGGGACTGATCTCAAGATGTTTATCCTGCTGATTCATAAACGACTCCCTCTGAAACGCTTTCGGTGAGATGGGGCACGTTTTTATTTTATTTAGCTAACCCCTACTCAGCAGTATATGAGCAGTAACGCATATATTCAACTGAGCGAATGGAGGGGTACGCTAATACAGAGTACGGGTCTTAATCGTGGCTGGAATTTTAGATAAGGCATTCACAATGGCACTGGCATCCTCTGTTTCAATATCCATCACCACATAACCAATGTCTGCTTGGGTCTGTAGGTACTGGGCAGCGATGTTCACAGTGGCCTCAGAGATAACAGAGTTAACAGCGTTCAAGATGCCTGGCTCATTTCGGTGAATATGCATAATACGCTTGGTGCCCGAATGGTCAGGTAACGCAACCTCGGGGAAGTTGACAGCACCGACGGTGGAGCCATTGTCGGAGTACCGTACCAGTTTTTGCGCCACATCCAGTGCAATATTCTCCTGGGCTTCTTGTGTGCTGCCGCCAATATGGGGCGTCATCAGCACGTTGTCCAACCCTAAAAGCTCACTCACAAATGGCTCTTGTGGTGTTGCAGGCTCTTCGGGGAAGACATCCAATGCCGCCGATGCTAGTTGAGCGGTTAAGAGGGCTTCCTTCAATGCTGTGATATCGACAACGCGACCCCGAGAAGCATTGATTAGGTGGGCGCCTCGCTTCATCATGGCGAGTGTGTCAACGTTAATCATGAATTCAGTGTCTGGGGTCTCTGGAACGTGAAGACTGACCACGTCAGCACTCGAGAGCAGTGTTTGAATATTCTCCACTGGCTGTGCGTTCCCCAGAGGCAGCTTTGATTCGATATCAAAGTATTTGACGCGCATGCCCAAACCTTCGGCCAAGATGCCAAGCTGCGAGCCAATGTGGCCATAGCCGATGATTCCTAGGGTTTTACCTCGCACTTCATGTGATGCCTTGGCATCCTTGAGCCATTGTCCCCGATGCGCCGCGGCATTGCGCCTCGGAATCCCGCGCATCAGAAAAATAATTTCAGCCAAAACCAGCTCAGCCACTGAACGCG
>JALQZL010000077.1:7005-7249 GCA_023258355.1 Wenzhouxiangellaceae bacterium
AAAAACAGGGATGCCGCATGCAGCAGCTGTGGCGGTGTCTACTTGGTTTGTGCCGATGCAAAAGCAGCCAATACCAGTCAGCTTGGTGGCGTGTTGAAGAATCGACGGTGTTATTTGAGTCCGCGACCTTATGCCGAGGAAATGGATGTCTCTGATTTGTTTGCTCAGCTCGTCTGGGTTGAGTGCCTCTGCACAACAAGTCACAGTATTGTAGCCAGCCTCATTCAGCGCCTGCTTCGCAATG
>JALQZL010000078.1 GCA_023258355.1 Wenzhouxiangellaceae bacterium
GATTGTGGGTGCGGGAATACTCGTAGCCCAGATGATCACCTGGACTTTTTTGCACATAGGTTGAGGTCGCATAGATCGGCGTCATCACCGCCCCGGTGGTGGGATCTGGCGACTGTCCGGCATGAATGACCCGCGTGGCTAGCTGGTGGTGTTTTTGGCTCATAATTCGTTGACTACCCTTTAGAAACTTAACATCGAGAAAACTGAAATCAAAAGCTTAAGGCAAAGCCTCAACAGGGGCTGAGGGCCATGGCAGCGGCCACCAAGGCCACTCGGCAATGAGCTCTGGATGTTGCCAACCCAGCCAAACAAGGGCGGCAGCCCCCACCAGCAGCACACCCGTCACTGGCCAAAGCCAAGCTCTTGATGGCTTGGTCTTAACGGTGTGCAGGACCCGCTCAGGCTTTAAACCAGGGGCTTGTAACATCAGATGCAGTGAACCCAAACGAATCTCATCGCCTGATTGCAGCGCATGGGCTTGACTGACAGGCTCACCGTTGACGAAAACAGGCGAATCACCGACCGGCTCGATGACAAGCCCTGCGCCCGAGCGGCTGATACGGGCGTGTGATGCCTCAAGACCTGCCAATGTAATATCCATAGACTCAGACGAGCCAAGCTCAGTGAGTTCAGCATTGAGCGCATAGGCTTGACCTGTCGAGGGGCCAGAAGTGGCTTTTAGTCTAAAAATCATGCCTCGTATGCTATCAGTTCCCGAATAACCGTAGTGGCAAATGCGCCTTGGCTAAGCGTAAAAGATAACCTTAATGCGGGCCATTTCGTGCCTTCGAGCCAGTGCCATTCCAGTGCCTGCACCGGCGCACGCAGGCTCCGTCTCATGGCCTTTACCTCAAACCGCTCTAGCCCCTCGACCAATTCAGGATAGGCAGCCAGGCATGACGATTCGAGTTCGGCCACCTCATCACTGACCACGCAGGCACCCACGCCAGGCAGGGGCCCCGTTGGGTGGATATCCATCGCATCAAGGCGCTGTTGAAGCGTCTCTTTTTCATCTTGGTCTGCCTCTGGCATGAAAAAAGATTGGGTGCCATCGAGCATGGCCACATCGCCAGGTAGGAGTCTTGACCAGGTTTGGTCGCTCACGCGTTTGGCCAAGACCGCATTAAACAGATAACTCCTCGCTGCAGATAAGTAAAAACCATGCTTTGGTTTCGCGCGTTGCCCCTGAAGTTCCCCCCGAAATAGCCGTTTCGCACGCTCGAGATTATCCCGACCAAATCGCTGCTCACCAAAAAAATTCGGTACACCACCGATGGCAAGGCGCTCTAAGCGTCTCTCCAATGTTTTCTTCACATCAATGGTTGAGTCCGCCTGCAGATCCCTTAGGGTGATGACAAAGCGGTTACCCGTTAACCGACCCCGCTGGAGCTTACGTTGACTCCGCTCAGCTTTTTGAATAGACACCCCCTCAATGGGGCAAGTCAACCAATCTGGTGCCGGCCGTTGCCCCAGATACACGCTCATCCATTGACGCGTGAGGGCATGACGGTCTTTGAGTCCCGCAAAACTTACCTTGGTCGGGTGGAGGCCAATCCATTTGGCCAATGCTTGGGCCACCCAAGGCGTATTTTGACCCCGCTTTTCAATCCAAAGCCACACATGCTCCGCATCCTCGCCGCCCTGTGGCTCAAAACCAAGCACCTCCTCGACTTGAAAGTCATCTGCGCTTTGACGCAAAACGCCCCGAACCTCGGGGCGCCCATAAGCACATGGTGTTTGCATCAACACGAGGGAGCGGTCGTTACCTATTGGTTGTTGTCAACTCGGTACAGCACCACGGAATACGGTGCCTCCGGTTTTTCTCGGTTATAGCGACCCCGAATCTGGTAGGTCTTGCCCGCCTCCAGCTCTAAATCAATCATGTTATAGCCCTCGGGCCCCTGATCCATGGCAGCACCCGCGCCTCTCATTCTAGGCTGCGTGGAGTTAGCCAATATGGCGACCTTAACAGTGTACGTGCCTGGCTCTAGCCAAATAAACTCACGTGGTTGAATATTCTCACCATTGATTTCAATGAATCTCACCTCAAAAAGATCCGAGACGGCTTTGCCTGGCGACCCTGACAATCGGGCGGCATCAGGCCCTGGCTGCGTGGTCGGCACCCGAGCTATCCCCTCCGTGGTTAGTGCCATCCACACCAGCAATAACATCAGTCCGATTTTTGAATAGGTTTTCATCGCTTTCTCCTGTCATGTTCGATTGGCCATGATCAATGCATCACGATCAGCTGGCCACGTGGTCCGCATCATCAAGTCTGCAGCATACCACCCGACCTGTGCCTGATATTTCGATGATATTGACCTGATAACAGCCTGACAAGGGAGGACTCGTACAAAAAAACCGCCCAAGACATGGGCGGTTTTTGAGGTTCTTACTGACCCGGTGGCCCTGCTGGGCACTCACCGGATCATGATACGGTGGTTACTGGATTGTGCCAGAGCGGTCCAAACCGACAGTCCAGCCTTTGGTCCAATCACTTTTGGCATCGCGCACAGCACCCGCAAAGTCCACGTTATCGAAGAAAGCATCTTCAAAGGGCACAGCACCGACTCCAAACGCAGGTGAACCGGCATTCGGAATATAGTTTGTCACCTGTGGATCAGCGTCAACATTGCCTGTTTGACCTAACACCCACTCAGACACCAAGAAAGGATCGGCACTATCATCATCAAAAGTGGCTTCGATACAACCACCCAAGACACTATTGACGATTGAGCTCTCACCTGCATCCGCTTGGGTAAAGGTGGCTGTTTGATCAATGTCAAAACATGTTTCTACTGAGCCTGTAACCAAGAAGTTAGCCATATGCGCGGCAGTCCCCTCACGAATCAAGACGCCATGACTACCATCTGCGGTGGCAGAACCAGGGCCAATGATGGTGAAGTTAGCAAGCATTGGTTGCGAACGTGGTGTCGCATCGTTGTTTGAGCCATTGTTGTCTGCCTCAATTGCGCGGTCCGCATCATCACCATATTGCTTAATCAAGACATATTGTGCTTTGCCACGGAAGCCTTTGGTCCAATCAAAGCTGTCATCGCCGTGACCTGTGAGCACGATGTGCTTCATGTTGACCGTGCCACCGAAAGGCTCGATGCCATCGTCAGCGTTCAGGTGGACTTGGACATACTCAAAAGTTGTTCCTGCACCCACACCCTGCAAAGCGATGCCATTGAGCTCGTTTTCTGGCGAGAATTCAAAGCCAGCGTTAGAGACCACCATGTATCGGTAAACCCCACTGCTGTCTTGAGGGTCATTGCCGCCATAGGTACCACTGTCACCCTCACCTTCGGCAGTACAGACCTCTGTGCCCTCAGAACAGCCGTTGATGGGGGCATAGCCGTTAATGGCCAAACCACCCCACTCACCTCGAGCAACGGCTGAGTCACCACGCATGATGATTGGATTGGCCTGTGTCCCATCAGCGATCATTTTGCCACCTTGGGCAACCACGACATAGTCGACACCTGCGCCCGTACCACCCACAATTTCGGTGTTAGGCTCAATCGTCACTGTCGCGCCATCGGCAACGGTGACTTTGCCACGTGGCAGCCAAGTGATTTCGTTGGTTAATGTCACATCTTGTGTGATATCACCTGAAATGATGCAAGACCCTGGCAACAAGCCCTCAGTCGCAAATGATGGGCAACTTTCAAATTTCTCTTGAACAACACAGTCACCTTGAGTCACAGGAGAAAGGACCTGAGTGGCTGAGCCATCGGTACCCGTGGCTTCCAGGACGACTTCATTACAAGAGTTGAAGGTCAATGTGCCTGAGCCCCAGTCTTCGCGCGTCCGGTCATTGGCTGAGTAGGCATCGCCAAAGTCACCGCCGACGAATTCAAAAATGTCTAGATCAGCCACATTGGTGTTTTGGTTGATCGAACCCACGCCCAACAACCAAATAGGCTCACCGTTTCTGTAGGTAAACCACTGAACAATGGCTGTGTTGCCAAACTCTTGGCTACCATCTGGGGCGATGTCTAAGATCACACCACGGCCGTCTTTATCTGGCCCTTCCCAGTAGTTGCCTGCGAAAGTTTTGTTTACAACGAATGCATCGGCATTGCCAACAAGTGCAAGGCCCAAGGCCACTGGCAAAGCTGCTTTAGTCAAGGTCTTAATCATGATTGCTCCCTAAGATTCATTTTGGGTGTCAACAGTCGCGACTATTCTTAATCCGACCATCACACGATACGGGAGGTGTTTTTCGGTTAGATGAAAGCTTTGTTATATTTCGATGACAGCGTGCCAATAGTCAAAAAAAGCGCTAGAACCGAACATCTAGCCCCACAGAAAACTTTCGGCCCTTTTGATAGATCTGCGTGGTTTTGTCGCCTTGGGTAATCTTGAAGGTGGAGTCAAGCAGATTCTGAGCTTTTAACTTGAAAGTCGCATGCTCACCGATCGGCCAGGCCAGGGTGGCATCGAGTTGGCCGAAAGGTTGAGCATATTTATCAGGCTGACCCAGCACGCCCACCTCTGAAATGCGTTTGCCCGAAATGTTGTAGAGGACTGAGGCCTCTGGACCGCCATCCCCATGCAGGTAGCTAATTTGTCCATTCAGGACGTAGGGCGACTGGCCCTGCAAAGACCGATCGGTTGACGTTAAGATGCCTTGGTCGCTGATCTTGATATTGGACTCAATCCAAGAGGCATTGCCTGAAACAGTCAAGCGATCCCACCAAGACCCGTCAAACAGCCAGCGATTTAAGAAACCCAAGTTCTTACGAAGCTCCACCTCCACACCATAGTTTTCAGCACCATCGGCATTGGCGAAAGTGACGAGCAAGGCCTCAGAGGGCAAAATAATCAACTCAATGGGGTTAATGATTTCTTTGTAGAAAACCCCAACAGACACCAGCTCGGTAGGTGTGGGCGAGAAGTCATAGCGAAGATCATAGTGAACTAACTCAGAAGGTTGCAGGTCTGGATTGCCAATGACAGGTGCATCCAACACGGGGTCGGTGAACTCGGCGGGTGATAACTCCCGCAAGTCAGGCCGAATCAATGTCTCTCCATAGCTCGCAATCAGTTGCTGGCGCTCAGACAAATAGAGTGTGACGGACGCGCTGGGCAGATAATCCTTAGCCGCTAAGTTGGCACTGATGGGATCCCCATCGGGATTGAACAAATCAAAGGTGATGGCCGATTGTTGCCAATCCTCGAGACGAACGCCGCCAGAGACTCGGATTCGTTCCCACAGGAGAAGATCGAGCATGCCATAAGCCGCTTCAATATCGAGTAGCGCGAAAGAGTTGTCTGTTGCCCGCGTGGACTCACGGATGACCAAGCCATCTGAGTTGATGTTATCTGGATTAATGATGTCCTCGAGTGAGTCAGAAAACCGGACATCAAGGGGAAACCGTTGGATCCCATCGAACTTAAAACGCCGAAGATCCGAGTCTCGGTCACGATCCAGTGTTCGCCACCCTGCCGACAGCGTCAGGTCTGCGGGGCCAAAACTCAGGGGCAGCTCAACATCAGCGCCATACTCGAACACCTCATCACTCAAATCACCATAGTTTCTGAAGTTATTGTCAGTCCGGCGAGAGAACACAAACCCCGTCGGCGAGCGCCGATCTTCTTCAAACAGATAAATTCTTGTGTCTGGTGACAACCTTCTGGCCCGAGAGTCTGACACATCCCATGACAGCGTAAAGTCAGACAGACTTGGAAAGCGGTGAGACCCCTCTATTTGATGCGATAAGAGGTCACGCTCTTCATATTCCAGGGTGGTTGTATCCACAATCCCACCAGTGTCTTGATCAAAGCCTACCTGTTTTCTCACATCATCAATGGTTTGACGAAGCAGCATGGAAGTCCAGCTGATCTCGTGTTCATCTCTAAAATTAATTCCTGAGGTAAGAAATAGGTTCCCTTCCACTTCGTGTTCCGTTCGGCTCAGCCCATACTCATCACGAAGCCTCAGCTCCCCCTCACCAATGTTGTACTGGCGGCGTATCTCCTGTCGGTTAGCCCATGATTGAGACCAAGAGACTGCCCCCAGAAGCCCTGCTGACCAATCTCCCCACTCACCACGCCATCCACCTTCAAAACTGATGCCATGGTCAGGTTGGTTCTCCGCTTCAACGGTGTCGTAGATCACTGGGAAAGCATCGCCCAATGCTTCCAGCTCCTCAGCACTAAACCCCACAGGGTTGAAGATGGTGGCTTCAATCAATGGCACATCACCTGCCACGGCCTGCGCGACGATGCTCGGCAGTGCCCGAGTACCATCGTCTCGTCCCAGCCAGTCTCGACTCCCTCCTCGATAAGTCAGGCCAGTCTTCCCAGTGGTGCCTTGGAGATAGCTACCGGACAAAGAAAACTTCAAAAAAGACTCATCTGGAATCGCGTTGGTTCGGATGTCAACAGAACCTCCACCAAATTCACCTGGCATATCTGGACTGTAGCTTTTCTGCACTCGAATGGATTCAATGACGCCGGTGGGGAATAAACTCATCGGCACCACCTTCCGACTCGGATCAGGGCTGGGTACGGATGAACGATTGAGCAAAGTCGCCGAGTAGCGCTCCCCCAAGCCACGGACAAAGATAAATTCCCCGCCGACCAATGTCAGTCCGGTCACACGCGCTAAAGCTGAGCCAGCATCGGAATCACCTGCGCGGGACATTTGTTCTGAACCCAACACTTCAGAGACTGTGGCAGAGCGGAGACGCTCGTCTAGCACAGCCGATATAGAGCCTTGAATGAAGGGCACTAAGACAACATATTCTGCGAGCTCAAGACCGGCAGGTGGCAAGCTAAACTCAATGGCGGAAGACTCATCACGGCGGATGGCAACACCCTCTATCGTGCGTGTTGCAAATTCACCGTGAAGCACCGAAACTGCGTACTCACCCACCGGCAGGGCAATCTCAAACTCACCATTTTCATCAGTCTGTGCCTCAATGGGAGTGCCAGATACAAACAGCCGCGCATTGGCGACCGGCTGCCCATCCTCACTTGAAGTCACTTGGCCAACCAATCGACCCTCGCCTTCGAGCACTGGCCCATCATTGGTCACCACCC
>JALQZL010000079.1 GCA_023258355.1 Wenzhouxiangellaceae bacterium
CATCTGTCGCGGTGTTACCTAGGGTGAGAGCGGCGCTTTTGGAACGCCAACGAGAGTGGGCTCGCCCCCCCGGCCTTGTTGCCGATGGGCGAGATATGGGAACAGTCGTTTTCCCAGACGCCATTGCCAAAATCTTCCTCACAGCCAGTGCTGAAGAAAGGGCGCACAGACGCTTCAAGCAGTTGAAAGATAAGGGGGATGATGTTATATTTGACCGCTTATTTAGTGACATCACAGAGCGTGACAGGCGTGATCGAGAAAGAGCGGTCTCGCCGACAGTCCCAGCCAGTGATGCCAAGATCATCGACTCAACGGACATGTCTTTAGAGGTGGTGGTGGCCGAAGCCAAGGCATTCGTTGCTGAGAAGCTCAAAGGTGACGCTAAATAAGGCAGTTAGGTAGAAGCAATTAGGTGCCTGATCAACGGTTGAAACCGAACGGTTAAGTTGAGTCAGGGTGTTAAACGAGCGAAACCGCCAGGTTTTGCGGATGACCAAAGCCAGCCGATTAATCCTCGGTGGAAGAGGGCATGCGAGTCTGGCTTATCAGGAATACGAAAATCCAATGAGTGAAACATTTGCTGAATTATTTGAACAGAGTTTAACCGAGCGTGAGCTCCGCCCTGGTGCCATTGTTATGGGCCGTGTGGTCGAGATCCGTGATGATGCGGTTGTGATCAACGCAGGCCTCAAGTCTGAGGGCATTGTCCCCATCTCGCAGTTCGAAGCACGAGACGGCGTATTAGAAGTCAGCGTTGGCGATGAGATCGAAGTGGCGCTGGACGCGATAGAGGATGGCTTTGGAGAGACGCGTCTGTCGCGCGAAAAAGCCAAGCGCTCGAGAGTATGGACAGAACTCGAATCTGCCCACGAGGCGAACGCGACCGTTATGGGTCAGATTTCTGGCAAGGTGAAGGGTGGTTTTACAGTCAATATTGACACTATTCGCGCCTTCTTGCCGGGCTCATTGGTTGATGTCAGACCTGTCAGAGATCCTGGCTACTTAGAAGGTAAGGATCTTGAGTTTAAGATTATTAAGCTGGACCGTCGTCGCAACAATTTGGTGGTCAGTCGCCGTGCGGTAGTTGAGCACGAATATGCTGCTGAACGTGATGATTTGATGGACCGCTTGACAGAGGGTGCTGTGATCAAAGGGGTTGTTAAGAACCTGACTGACTACGGTGCGTTCTTGGATTTGGGTGGTGTCGACGGTCTGTTGCACATCACAGATATGGCTTGGAAGCGCGTCCGTCATCCTTCAGAGATTGTGGAAGTTGGGCAAGAGCTCGAAGTCCGTGTATTGCGCTTTGACCGTGATCGTATGCGTGTTTCACTGGGTCTCAAACAATTGGGTGAGGATCCATGGAGTGACATTGATCGCCGTTATCCACCGTCAGCTCGTTTGTTCGGCAAGGTGACCAACATCACTGACTATGGTTGCTTCGTTGAGATTGAAGATGGTGTTGAGGGCTTGGTTCACGTCTCCGAAATGGATTGGACCAATAAAAACGTCAACCCAGCGAAAGTTGTGCACGTAGGTCAAGAAGTCGAAGTGATGGTTTTGGACGTGGATGAAGAGCGTCGCCGAATCTCTTTGGGCATGAAACAATGTCAGCCAAATCCATGGGAAGCCTTTGCCGTTGCTTACAACAAGGGTGACAAGGTCTCCGGTGCCATTAAGTCGATCACTGATTTTGGTATCTTTATCGGCCTTGAGGGTGGTATCGACGGCTTAATTCACTTGTCCGACATTTCTTGGATGGATACAGGTGAGGATGTTGTTCGGGACTATAAGAAAGGCGACGAGCTTGAGGCAGTCGTGTTGGCCGTAGACCCTGAGCGTGAGCGCATCTCACTGGGTATCAAGCAGATGGATCAAGATCCATTCGCCACGTTTATGGCTGAGCATCCCAAAGGATCTGTGATCAAGGGCACGGTCGAATCCGTGGATGCCAAAGGTGCGCTGATTGCGATCGCTGAAGGTGTGCAGGGTTATATCAAGGCAAATGACTTGTCTGCTGAAAAAGTGGATGATGCCTCAAAAGTGGTCTCTGTTGGTGATGAGGTGGAAGCCAAATTCATCAGTATTGATCGGAAGACCCGCCAGTTGGCGTTGTCTGTTCGTGCCAAGGATGAGGATGAGCTTGCGGGCGTGATTGATCAATATCAGTCTCGGTCAAGCAGCTCTGGAACGTCGCTGGGTGATCTCCTCAAAGAACAGCTCGACAAAGACGAGTAAGGTTTTGCCATGACCAGATCTGAGCTTATCGAGAAATTATCTGCCCAGCAGACGCACTTGAGCTTGGCTGATGTTGAGCTTGCTGTTCGGGCAATTATCGATCAGCTCGGATCTGCGCTCTCTTCGGGTGATCGGGTGGAGATCCGAGGCTTTGGAAGTTTTGCACTGCATCACCGGCCGGCGCGTGTTGGTCGAAACCCAAAGACCGGTGAAGCAGTGGCCTTGCCTGGTAAGTATGTGCCTCACTTCAAACCAGGCAAAGCGCTTCGGGAGCGAGTCGACATCCATGGGCGCTAGTAGTCACCAACCAGCGCTCAGTTCAGCCAAGGTCTAGACCCATGTTTCGTTGGCTGCTGCTGTTGGTTTTGGCGGTGGCGGTGGGGCTTGGCTTCATCGTGGGCATACTGAATCCCCAAAGTGTCTTTGTCGACCTGGGTTTTTTTGAAGGCTCTGTCCCGCTGGGTGCCCTGATGCTCCTGTGTATCCTGTCTGGCATGCTGTTGGCGTTGGGGCTGACGGGCATCGGCAGGTTGTTATCTCGCATCCGTGGGCTAGGCGGGCCCAAGTCATAAATGACGCAATCAATCACAGTCTTCTTGTTGCTGGTGTTAGCTGCGGCAGCAGGCTGGCTTGTCGCCAGAATTCAGGCCTTACGTGAAATCAAGAAGCATGGGCGCATGGCCAATGACTATTTTCGTGGGCTTAACTTTTTGCTGAATGAGGAGCCTGATAAGGCGATTGATATTTTTCTTGAGCTTGCAGAGAAGCGAACACCGAGTGGTTACCGTGTGAGAGGCCACGCCAGTAGCGAAGTGGTGGATACCCACATGGCACTCGGTAGCCTCTTCAGGCGGCGGGGCGAAATGGACAAAGCCATTCGTTTCCATAAGCACATCATCGCACAGCCCCAATTGACCGACCGCCAGCGAACTCAGGCACTCAGAGAGCTTGCGAGAGACTATCTTCAAGCAGGTTTATTGGACCGGGCTGAGCGCTTGTTCAGCGAGCTGGTGGATCGAGAAAGTGGAGATCTCGGTCCTGCACACCAATTGCTGGATATCTATCAACAGGAGAAAGACTGGGACAAGGCGATTGATCAGGCACTCAAGCTTCAAGTGAGCGAGCCACAGTATAGCGCCAGCGTGTTGGCTCATTTTTATTGTGAGTTGGCGCAGCAGGCCCTATCTCATGGGGATGAGGAAGGGGCGTTGAAGTCGCTCCGACAGGCAAGACGGTACCAAGCTACGCATCCTCGAGCATCACTGATAGAAGGTGATTTGGCATGGCGGCAGGGTCAGCCCCAAAAGGCCCTGACGGCTTATCAGAAAGCCTGTGAGCTTGACCCAGAATCTTTTGTCTTGGTGGGGGACACGATGTTGGCAGCCGCTGAAAGCCTCTCAGATCAACAGCAGCTTTTAGAATGGCTTTTGAGCTTTTGCAAGAAGAATCAACAGACAGCTGCCTTTACCATGGCCGCACAATTGATGGCTGTCAAAAACCCCCAAAAGGCGGTCAAATTTTTGCTGGACGCCTTGGAGGCCAGGCCAACGATTCGTGGTTTGGAGGCCTTAGTGAAATTGCTTCATGACCAGTCAATGACCTTGGCAGAGGTAAGCCCTGATCTTATCGGCGAGCTGATGATGAGACTTCGCCAAGCACAGGCACGTTACCGATGCAAGGAGTGTGGGTTCAGTGGGTCTGAGCATCATTGGCTTTGCCCAAGTTGCCGTCATTGGGATACCACCCGTTTAGTGCAAGGCCCGTGGGGAGATTAACCACTTGACCGAGACAGCGAGCGTATGGGTCACGGCGTGGATAGGATTCTTTCTGGCTGCGCTTGTGGTGGCTTTGGGTGGCATCCCCACAGGTCAGTGGCTAAAGCAAAAAGGGCTGATAGATTTCCCAGAGGATCGGCGCTTGCATCGCATCGAGACGCCCAGAGGAGGTGGGGTGTTGATGGCGTTGGCCATGCTGATTGGGCTTGTTTGGATAGCGATCATCAGCTCGGTTTCACAACCACTTATCGTTGTGATGGTCATCATCGGTTTAGTGACGGCCTTGGGTTGGCTGGAGGATCTCAAGCCGAGATCAATTGTGCTCCGACTGATCGCCCAATTCGCCATTGCTTCCCTTGTCATTGTCTTGATGGGCCCACTCGAGTCGATCCATCTGTGGCGTTCGCAGATGCTGAATTTGCCAGTATTTTTCGTTGCCACTGCTTTGATTGGCCTTGTGTGGGTAATGAATTTACACAACTTTATGGACGGCAGTGATGGCATGGCAGCCAGTCAGGGTTTGTTTTGTGGTTTGGCTTATGCCACCTTGTTTGCGCTCAACAGTGAGCCATTTGGCTTGGCCTTGGCGTTACTGCTCTCGGGGAGCTGTTTGGGGTTCTTGTTCTGGAATTGGCCACCGGCTCGCCTTTTCATGGGAGATAGCGGATCTTTGCTTATTGGAGTTGTGGTCGGCTTGCTGGCTTACCATGGCTTACAGACCCAATCAGCCTCTTTGACGATGTGTCTGATTATCTCGTCTGTCTTTGTGGTGGATACGACAGCCACCCTGGTCAGTCGCGTGGTGAGCGGTCAGCGATGGTATAATGCACATGCGACTCACGCTTTTCAGCAGTTGGTCGCAGGGGGCCTGAGTCACGGACAGGTGCTGGTGGTCTATTGGGCACTCAATCTTGGTGTGGTAGCACCAGCTTTGTTTGTGGCGATGAGGGACTCGGCCCGCGAGCCTGTCGTTGGCCTAGTGGTTTTTGCATTGTTGATAGTTGGGTGGTGGAACGTTCAACACCGGGCAATAAGACCAAAGGCATCATAAGTTAGGAAAGTTATGGAAAAGCCCGCAGCCAGCTTTGACCGCAGAATTTTTGTGATTGCACATGATTTTTTTGTGCTGGTGGTGGCCTGGCTAGGTGCGCGCTTCCTGGCCAATTGGTTGATTGATGATCCCACCCTCACTTGGCCTCAGTTGGCCGTTGAAATTAATCTGATCTTAATCATCCAGGGCTTTTTGCAGTGGCGAGCGGGTCTCTACCGCGGTGTGTGGCGATTTGCCAGTCTTCCGGATCTCGGCAATCTCTTGAGAGCAGCCATATTAGGTGCCGTCGCAGGGATTGCCGTCATGCTACTCCTGGATGTCTCGCTCGAGGTCATGCTTTTGGTGGTTTGGGCTTTCCCTGGCATTTTGCTCCTGCTCTTAAGCCTGCCACGACTCACCTATCGAATTTTTAAAGACATGCGCTCAGAGGTCCATCAGAGGCGCGTTACCCAACGGACGCTCATTCTTGGCGCTGGTCGCTCAGGCCAACTTTTGTTGCCTGAGCTGCGCCGACGTGGGCGGTATGACGTGGTGGGCTACTTGGATGACAACGAAGCGCTACGTGGCCGCTTGGTTGAATCTTTGCCTGTGCTGGGTCCAATCACCCGCCTGTCCAAAGTATGCCGTGAGGCAGCCATTGACTTGGTGGTCATTGCCATTCCCTCGGCGACGAATCAGCAAATGCAACGGATCGTCTCGTACTGCGAGGCGGCAGATGTCGAGTTCAAAACATTGCCCACACTCAAACAGATGGGCGCCACCCTGACACGCTTTGATGATCTTAAGTCCGTGGCCATTGAAGATTTGTTGGGGAGAGATCCGGTCTCCTTAGACTGGGATGGTTTGCGCGCAGGCCTTGCGGGTCGGCGAGTGTTGGTGACTGGCGGTGGTGGTTCGATTGGCGCAGAGCTGTGTCGGCAAATTGCCCGTTTAGATCCAGCCTCACTGGTCATTCTGGATAACTGCGAGTACAACCTATACCGGGTTGATTACCGATTGCGCAGCGAGTTTCGCGACCTGATTATTGAGACTGTCTTAGGCGATATCTGCGACTCCGCGACGATTAATCGTGTGATGAGCCAAGGCCGCCCCGATGTGGTCTTCCATGCAGCCGCTTATAAGCATTTGCCTATGCTTCAAAATCAGGCGCGTGAGGCATTTAAAAACAATGTGTTGGGGACAAAACGCGTGGCCGATGCGGCCGCTACCCATGGTGTCGATACCTTCGTGCTTATCTCGACGGATAAAGCGGTCAATCCGACCAATGTGATGGGCGCAACCAAGCGCGTGGCTGAGCTTTACTGCCGCTACATTAACCAACATACCGCAACGCGATTTATCACCGTTCGCTTTGGCAATGTGCTTAATTCAACGGGCTCAGTGGTCCCATTGTTTAACGAACAGATCAGACACGGTGGTCCAGTGACCGTGACCCATCCAGACATCACTCGCTACTTTATGACAATAGCCGAGGCCGGCCAGTTGATCTTGCAAGCGGGGGTGTTGGGTGAGGGTGGTGAGGTCTTTGTCTTGGATATGGGTGAGCCGGTCAAGATCAGCTACTTGGCTGAGCAGTTAATTCGTCTTGCCGGTAAAGAGCCGGGGACTGATATTGAGATTATCTATACGGGGCTTCGTCCTGGTGAAAAGTTGTTCGAAGAACTCTTTCATGCTCATGAGCCCCATGCAAAGACTGGGCATGAGAAAATTTTCCTCAGCCGCAGCACTATGGACCAAGCCTCGTTGGAAGCGATCATGGCCAATCTTCAGGCAGCAGAGAGGGCGTCTCAGAGCTATGACACTGAGGCGTTGCAGGCTCTGTTAATCAAGATGGTCCCTGAGCTTGCTCGTCGTGGCGTGTCTTCTGATCCAAAAGTGGTTCCACTGACTGGATAAATTCGGTGTTGTTCAGGC
>JALQZL010000007.1 GCA_023258355.1 Wenzhouxiangellaceae bacterium
ATAATGGTGGTGGGTTACGGCATAGGGTATGGCCTGGCCTTGATCAATCCGTTCACGCTTTTAATCGCTCAAGATGTCGCAGAGCTTCAACCAGGCTCTGGTCTAGGGTATCGACTGGCACTCTGGGCGCCCTTCTTTGCCATCGGCTTTCATCATGTCTGGCAATACGCCAAACGCGTCCAAGCAAACCCAGCAGCCAGCCTGGTGTATGGCGTGGAGAGCGCCCAACCGCCTACGCCATCCGCATCAATACCCCTGACAGGCAGGCGTCTGTGGGTGTTGGGTCTCACCATGGCTGCCATGTTGATTCTGATTATTGGGATTATGCAATTCCATTGGTACTTGGTGGAACTGGGCGCGGTCTTTTTAGGCCTGACGATCATCGGCGGCATCGTCGGTGGTCTTAAGACCGATGAGATCGCAAAGTCTTTCACCAATGGGTCTGCTGAATTAGCCGGCACTGCACTTCTCATTGGCTTTGCCCGCTCAATCGCGCTACTACTCGAGGACGGCCAGGTACTGGATACGATCGTGCATAGCCTATCTACCCCGCTGTCACTGCTGCCCGCCCAACTATCTGCGGTAGGCATGTTGCTCATTCAAAGCCTGCTGAATTTCTTCATTCCCTCAGGAAGCGGCCAGGCCTTTGTGACCATGCCATTGATGGCGCCGATTGGGGATTTGGTTGGTGTCAGCCGGCAAGTCTCTGTGCTGGCCTTCCAGTTTGGTGATGGCTTCATGAATATGGTGGTCCCCACCAATCCTGTTTTGATGGGCATCATTGGCTTGGCAGGGATACCTTACGACCGCTGGTTCCGCTTTATCTTTCCCCTGATTTTAAAACTCTTACTGGCTAGCGCTGTGGCTTTGATGATTGCCGTCTGGTTCGGCTATCAGTAAGTCAGTATCCGATCAATCAATGTAAAGCGAGCTGACCGATTCACCTTCAGACATTCGGCGAATAGTCTCAGCCAACATTTGTGCGACAGATAGCTGACGAATCCGAGTACACGCACGGGCCTCGTCAGATAGCGGAATGGTATCGGTGACCACAATCTCATCGAGTTCAGAGTGTTCGATATTCTCAATCGCTCTCCCCGACAAAATGGGATGCACACAGTAGGCAACGACACGCTTGGCACCCTTTTCCTTCAAAGCGGTCGCCCCAGCACTCAGTGTTCCGGCAGTATCGATCATGTCATCGACCAACACGCAAATTTTGCCCTCAACCTCACCGATCAGATTCATAACCGTCGCTTCATTAGCACGCGGACGACGCTTGTCAATGATCGCCAGTTCCGTATCCAAACGCTTGGCTATCGCACGGGCTCTGACCACACCCCCCACATCAGGAGACACCACAACCACCTCGCTCATGTCGTAATGCTTCCAAATATCTGCCAACGTCAGCGGTGAGGCATACACATTATCCACAGGGATATCAAAAAATCCTTGGATCTGGTCTGCGTGCAAGTCCACGGTAACTGCCCGGTCCGTGCCCATCAAGCTAATCATCCGAGCAGCCACTTTGGCAGTGATCGGTACGCGTGAAGAGCGACTCCGGCGATCTTGTCTTGCGTAACCAAAATAAGGCAGAACAGCCGTGACACGTGCCGCCGACGCGCGTTTGAGCGCATCCACCATCACAATAAGTTCCATGAAGTTTTCGGCCGCTGGGTGGCAGGTGGGTTGAATCAGGTAGGTATCCTGTCCTCGGACGTTCTCAGTGATTTCGACGTTGACTTCCCCATCGCTGAAGCGGTCAACGAGCGCGCCCCCCATCGGCACACCAAGACTACGCGCAATGGCTTCGGCCAAAGGCTTATTTGCGTTGCCAGAGAACAGCATCAGAGACGAATTGGTCACATGCACACCCACCGGTCAGGCTGTGAAGATGAAATGGCTGGGACGGCAGGACTCGAACCTGCGAATGCGGGGATCAAAACCCCGTGCCTTAACCAGCTTGGCGACGTCCCAGTTGTTCTGTTGCGGCGCTTATTATAACGCCAAATCATGGCTTCGAAACACTTTTTGGCCAATCCCATCCATTCAAAGCGACCCGAACTCGATTGGGCGGACTGGCGATCTCCAGCCGACTCGGCAACATCAGTCGATCACCCCCAGGCAAGACAACGGGCCGATAGGCCACAAATTGCACCCGCCATGATCCGTGACGCAGCGCCAGAAGCTGACCATCAGGATCACGTTCGATCACATCGTCATCTGGGCTGGTCAGACCACGGAGCCAAAAACTCATCGCCTCCACCGGGATAGGCCATCCAACCGCTTCACTTGCGATCACATCGGCCTGCTGACCCTGCAAGCGCAAGTCATCATAACTCACCAATTGTGCCCCCGCTTCATCATAGGCTAGGCGCCACCAATGCGTGCCCAGTCGATTACGAAGATAAACTGTGTACTGACCGTCACGATGACGCCACTCGATCGTTAGTTGGCCACCTCGCTCACCATCAGACAACGCCACCCTGCCCACAGCCTCCCAATGACGCGGTTCGTCAAACCACTGCTCCGGGGACTGAATAGCGGATGGGGCAATCGGTGGTGTGGCCACACAACCTGACAAGACAGCCACCACAATCAGCGCACAGCAAAGAGACTTACCCGTCACCTTGTCTGCCCCATGCTCACAGTTGACTCTCCTCGACATAGCGAGCTGCCCGATCCATCTGACCCGCCACACGAAGCACCTCGACTAAATGATCTCTAATTTCTTGATCGTCACTGAGGGCATACGCCGCTTCTAAATAGGCGAGCGCTTCGTCAATCCGACCCAGTCGATAATTAACCCAGCCCATTGAATCGAGAATTTCTGGGCTGTTCGGTTCAAGTATCAGGGCCTGCTCAATCAACCAATAGGCCTCCCGATAGCGCGTTGTGCGATCAGCCAATAGATATCCAAGAGAATTGAGTGCCTCTGAATTCGATCGGTCAAGCTGAATAAGCCGACGGAAATCCTGCTCAGCCAAATCCAATTGACCGATTTGCATGGCTTCAATGCCCCGAAGATACAGCAGAAATTCATTAGATGAATCGTCTGCCAACGCCTGGGTAATCAAATCAATCAGCGCTTGTGAATTGTGGACCCGCCGCAACAAAGCCGCTTCAAATAACCACGCCTGTTCAGCCTTCGTCTGATCTGCCTGTCGGCGCACCGACGCAAGCGCCGCTCTGATCTCTGCCAAGGCGTCAGTAGACCTTTCCCAGCTTTCATCCTCAACCAGCCGAGTGAACAAGAAGGCGTGCTCCAGCGCCGCCTCATGGCTAAGCGTGCCCTCTTTCACGCGCCCCAGCCAAAGCGAAGCCTCAGGCAGATACCCAAGAGCTTTTGCCAAATGCGCAATGTAGTAAGCCTCCTGCGATGTCCAACCCGCATCATCCACCAGGGCTAAGGTCTCTTTCCAAGCGGCTTCGGCCAATTCCAAACGACCCAGAGCAAGCGCGGCTTTGCCTTGGTAAGACAACACGATGGGGGTCTGTTGTGCATTGAGCAATGTCTCCAAAGCAGCCTCTGGCTGATCGAGTTCCTTCAAAATCTCTGACCGCCAGATGGCGAAAATCCCCTCTTTTTGATAGTTCACCTGTGCCTTATCTAGTAAAGCAAGCGCTCTGGTGGGTGGCCCCACGGAGCGTGCCAAACGCATTGCCCACTCAAGTTGCACAGCGCTTAACTCATTGACGGCCGCAGCCTCTAGCGCCTCGAATGCCTCTCTATGGTGATTTACGCCTTCAAGTAGTTTTGCCCGTGCGAATAATATTTGGGTTTCTTGATCGCTGGCCTCCTCGCTCTGCTCCAGAAGGGCCAGTAGAGCGCGGGGCTCAGCAATACCTGGCAGGGCCGACAAAATATCAGCGAGTTTTGCCCATCCCGTCCATGGCCCCGGTTCAGCCGCCAACAATAATTTCAAAAGAGCCAATCCCTGCTCCAGCTGATCGGTGCTGACATAAGCGCTCAACTCAAAGATGCCAAGCTCTAGCGATTCTGTTAGCGTCCGCCAACGCCTGGCAGCCTTAGCAACGGTGACCCAATCTCCTTGCTTGGTTGCTGTCACCACCAGCTCACGGAGGGCATCCACATCGTCTTCTGCCAGCACTTCAGCCACCACGTCGCGATACGGACGCTCCTCATCAGCGGTCAGTGCTTGGGTGTCACTCACCATCAATAGGCCAAAAGCCATGAAGTTGATTA
Organism: Wenzhouxiangellaceae bacterium; assembly: GCA_023258355.1. Classification (GTDB taxonomy): domain Bacteria; phylum Pseudomonadota; class Gammaproteobacteria; order Xanthomonadales; family Wenzhouxiangellaceae; genus Wenzhouxiangella. Next base: position 4,208 of record JALQZL010000007.1, read on the forward strand.
CGCCAAAAGCGCCAATCCCGAGGTGCTGGCAACATAATCTCAGCTTCGATAAGAGACTCCACATGAGAAATAGCCTATCATGATGCTTGCAGTTTTATCGGATCCTAGGCAATGAACCCATCGTTGAAAAATCGCCTTCAATCACTCACAGAGAGGTTTGAGGAGCTGAGTCGATTGCTGGCAGAGCCGGAGATCATTAATGATCGTCAGCGGTTTCAGCAATTGTCGATGGAGTATGCCGATCTCGAACCCCTTGCCAAGACCTGGGCTGATCACCAAAAAACTCAAGCCCAATGGCAGGAGGCGCAAGAGCTCATCACCGATGGAGATCCGTCTATGGCTGAATTGGCAAAGGAGGAACAGGCCCAAGCCAGTGCGCATCTCGAAGTGCTGGACCGTGAACTTCAGCGGTTGTTAATGCCCAAAGATCCTAACGATGATAAGAATTTATTCCTGGAAATTAGGGCGGGCACCGGCGGCCAAGAAGCTGCCCTATTTGCAGGGGATCTCTTTCGTGCCTACACTCGCTATGCGGAGAAACAGGGTTGGGCAGTTGAGGTGTTGTCTGCCCATGACAGCGAAGCGGGTGGATACAAAGAAATCATCGCACGCATCATCGGTAAAGGGGCCTACTCTCACTTCAAATTCGAATCCGGCACCCACAGAGTTCAGCGGGTACCTGCGACCGAATCACAAGGCAGAATCCACACATCAGCCTGTACGGTGGCTATCTTGCCCGAGACTGATGAAGTTGATGCTGTTGACATCAATCCCAATGATCTAAAGATCGATACTTATCGCTCTTCTGGTGCTGGTGGGCAGCACGTCAATACGACTGACTCAGCGATCAGAATCACCCACTTACCCACAGGTATCGTGGTTGAATGCCAAGATGAGCGCTCACAACACAAAAACAAAGCGCGGGCACTGAGCCTTTTGAGTGCAAAACTATTGGAAAGTCAGGTTGAAAGCCAGCGTCAAGAAATTGCCCATGAAAGAAAGCTTCAGGTTGGCTCTGGCGATCGCTCCGAGCGCATCAGGACTTACAACTTCCCTCAAGGACGCATCACTGACCATCGGATTGGTTTAACCCTCTACGAGCTAGATGCGGTAATGGACGGTCAACTTGGGCAGGTGATTGAACCGCTCCAGCAAGCTCACCAAGCAGAATTACTAGCCGAGATGGCCAGCCATTAGCGCACTTTTGCAGACGGCATTGACAAGCCTTTGTCCTTGACCCAAGGCCCCACCTTAGACCATCGGGTTTGGTAAAGCAAAGCCAAGCCGATGGGTAGCCAGAATAAGCCCATAGCCGGATCCTGCCGCCCATCAACGCCAAACGCCCAAAGCGCCACACCAAGACCCAAAATAAAAACAGATAACCACCATGAAAGTTTTCTGATCACCGCTGGCCAGATTGCAAACAAGCCAAACCACAGGGGATGCAGTGTTGTCAGCAAAGCATTCTCGGAGACAGCGTCGTGCCCGGTGAAAACACTCATAAAGACAAGAACAGCACCCAAGCTGCCCATGACTAAGCAGCCGATGCCATGACTGATCTGCAAGGATCTCACACTGCGCTTGGCTGCTAGCATGAGGCCAGCAGCCAGTAAGAGGCCCAAGATCAACAAATAAGGCAGCCCCAGCAGGGTCACATCCGCCGATTGCACACCCAGCCCCTCAAAGTAAACAAAATCATCGATCACCAAGGGCTGATTATTTATTTGGATCGTGGCTACTTGCTCCGCCAAGACGGCGGGAAGAAATGCCTCCTCCCACGCAGAAATATCACGATCTGCCTTGGGGCCGAGCAAAAACATCAGGCCAAACGATGCCCAAGGTGAATGTGCTGACTGTTGCTGCACATGGCTTCGAAGGGTGTCTTCTGCAGGTATTGTTTTAAGTTCTTTGGAGAGCGCCCCATCCAAGGTTTGATCTAATAGATCGCGCAGCCATGTCGAGCAGTTCGCATCAAAGTAATCATAGGCATAATATCTGGGAAAAGGCGTGATGGCCTGCTCTAATGATTGGTGTAGTGCGTTGAATTGCTGATCGTCAAGGTTAAGCGTCTGGATACGAATGGACCGATTGGCCGATCGATAGAACGCAAATTCTCGCTCGGCTGAGACCGCCGTGCCAAAGTAGTTGAGGTTACCCAAAATAAATTGCCAATAAAAGCCGGCTTGATTGAAATCAAAGTAACCAAAACTATACGTGTGGTTTAAGCCGATGCTTGGGTCTTGAAGCCAGAGCGCATTGTGGCCAAACCACTCCCAAGATTGCGAACCCTCACCATAAGTCACCAAATGAGCCTGCCGGGCTGCCACTGCCTCGGTGGCGCACACGCTACTGAAAATCAGTAGCCAAATGAGTACCCAGCGACGATTATTCTGCAGCACGCATTTCCATGGCATGGAGTCGCCGCTCATCGGCCGCTTTGATAGTAAAGTGCCAACCGCCCAATTCAATACTCTCACCAACCTCGGGCACTCTCCCAAACTCAGCCACGACCAATCCTCCAATGGTGTCATAGTCATCATCACTAAAGCTTGTCTCTAAACTTTCATTGATATCTTGAATGGTGGCTAGGGCCTGCACGAGATAACCGCCGTCATCGAGTTTCTGGACATCCTCAACCGCCTCTGCATCATGTTCGTCATCAATGTCTCCAACGATCTCCTCCAAGACATCTTCGATCGTAATGAGCCCAGAGACGCCGCCGTATTCATCAACAACAATCGCCATGTGGTTCTTACTGACTCGAAATTCACGGAGAAGGACGTTCAGTCTTTTCGACTCTGGAATAATGACAGCGGGTCTGAGCAGCTGACTGAGACTTGGCGCACTATCGCCTGTGACTAATTGAAGCAGATCTTTGGCCAAAAGGATGCCTTCTACTTCATCTCTATCTTCACCAACCACTGGGAACCGAGAATGCCCAGATTCGATAATGAGTGGAAGCATTTCCTCCAAACTGGCCTCACGAGATAACACCACCATGTGAGACCGTGGAATCATGACATCTCTGACCTGCAATTCATCAACACCCAAGGCGCCCTCAAGCATGGTGAGGGTGTCTGATTCGATGATGCCCTGCTCCACAGCCGCCGCCAAGAGATCTGTCAAATCTTCTCTGGATTTGGGCTCTCCTCCAAAGGCACGTCCTAGTTTTTCTAGCCAGCCAACAGACCCCGATCGGTCGTCAATTGTCTCGTCGTTCATCGAATTACTCTACCTCAAAGACTTTCATACGGATTAATGATGCCAAATTCTCTCAAAATCAAGGCCTCGTTCGATTCCATTTCCTGGGCAGCCTCCTCATTATCATGGTCGAAGCCCCTCAGATGAAGGATCCCATGAACCACCATATGGGCCCAGTGATCGAACAAGGCTTTCCCTTGCTCTGCGGCCTCGGCCTGAATAACAGGCGCACACAAGACCACATCACCTAAAAAACCAGCCACATTGGCTGGAAAGCTCAGGACGTTAGTCGCACGATCCTTACCCCGCCACTGCGCATTCAATTGCCTCGACTGCTCCTCATCGACCAGACAAAGACACACTGATGGCAATGAGGGATCCGGGGGAACCTCACGGCCTACCCCATGCAGCGCCGCCATCGCCCATCGCCCTAATTCAGCCTTAGATGGCAACTGCCCAAACTCAGAAGAGATTTGAACCTCAACAGCGTGCACTGGCTTTGCCTCACTCACCTGACTGCTCATAGGCCTCAATAATTCGGCGAACAATGGGATGGCGCACCACATCACGTGAATCGAAGAAAGTCTGGCTCACCCCTTCTACTTCCTTAAGTAAAGCGACAGCCTCTCGTAATCCAGAGGTAATATTTGATGGCAAATCCACTTGCGTAAGATCGCCGGTAATCACTGCCTTTGAACCGAAACCGATCCGCGTCAGAAACATCTTCATCTGCTCTGAGGTTGTATTCTGGGCCTCATCCAGTATCACGAACGCATCATTGAGCGTCCGCCCTCTCATGTAGGCCAAAGGCGCCACCTCAATAACGTTTCGCTCTGCGAGTCGGGTCGCTTTTTCGAATCCGAGCATGTCAAACAAAGCATCATGCAATGGGCGCAAATAGGGATCGACTTTTTGCGCCAAATCACCAGGGAGAAAGCCCAAGCGCTCTCCAGCCTCAACCGCTGGTCGCACTAAAACAATCCTCTGCACGCGTTCACTTTCCAATGCATCGACTGCACAAGCCACGGCCAAATAGGTCTTACCCGTGCCGGCTGGCCCGACACCGAAGTTCACGTCATATTCTGCGATGTTTTTGAGGTACTGTCTTTGGTTGGGGCCTCGCCCTCTGATCATTCCACGTTTTGTCTTGATTCCGACTTCAAGCCCCTGATCGGTCTCGTTGAGCCCTGAAGACTGGAGGTGTAAATTGATCGCAGACAGCGTCAAAACCTCTTCGGCGGTCTGCTTATAGAGATTGCGAATGGCTTTTTCGGTTGCCTGAACGGCCTCTTGATCACCAGACACACGAAACAACTCGCCCCTGGCATGAATGTCCACACCGAGTCGCTTCTCAATAAGCCGCAGATGCTCGTCCAGTTGCCCATACAGATTGGCAAGTCGCTCATTGTCGACAGGATCTAGGCTGAATGTAATGTCCACTTGATCCTTATTTGAGCGTGAGCGCTTGGGTTCACTGGGCATTAGGCAACCTGACTTGAGGCCTGGACCCACCGACCCCTCAGAGAGTTACGAAGTGCCTCAACAATCGTCACATCGGCCAATTGCCCAATCAAGGCTTCTGGCCCAAGGAAATTGACCACTCGGTTATTTTCAGTGCGTCCTGCAAGCTCTTTTGGGTTCTTCTTACTCGGCCCCTCGACAACCACCCGCTGCACTGTCCCAACCATGGCCTGTGAGAAGGCACTGGCTTGCGCATTGATTTGCGCCTGTAGCCTTTGAAGTCTTGCTTTCTTTTCCTCTAACGAGACATTGTCAGGGAAAGAGGCTGCGGGCGTCCCCGGGCGTGCAGAGTAGACAAAACTAAAACTTTGGTCAAAATTGAGCTCAGCAATCAATTGCATGGTTTGCTCGAAGTCGTGTGCTGTCTCTCCAGGAAAACCAACAATGAAATCAGAAGACAGTGCAATGTCTGGACGTGCCTCGCGTAATTTTCGAATCTTTTGCTTGTACTCAAGTACCGTGTGTCCACGTTTCATCAAAGACAAAATGCGATCGGATCCTGCTTGCACCGGCAAGTGTAAATAGTTTGCCAGCTTTGGCACGTCACGATAGGCTTCGATGAGCGCATCAGAAAACTCAACAGGGTGGGAAGTTGTAAACCGAATCCGCTCAATACCCTCGATGTGGGCCACATATCGAATTAACAATGCCAAATCGGCCGTACCGCCGTCGTGCATCGGGCCGAGATAGGCATTGACGTTCTGGCCTAAAAGGTTAATCTCAATAACACCCTGCTCAGCAAGCGCGGCCACCTCTGCAATCACATCATCTAGAGGTCGGCTAACCTCCTCACCACGCGTGTAGGGCACCACACAAAATGAGCAATACTTGCTGCACCCTTCCATGATGGAGACGAAGGCGGTCGCCCCTTGCTGACCCGCTGGTGGCAAGTGATCAAATTTCTCAATTTCAGGGAACGACACATCAACAGCGGCGCCCTGGCCACTGCGCACCTGATCAAGCATCTGTGGTAGCCGATGAATGGTCTGGGGGCCAAACACCAAATCAACAAATGGCGCCCTAGCGCGCAAGCCTTTCCCCTCTTGACTCGCAACACAGCCACCGACTCCGATAATCAATCCGGGTCGCTTGTCTTTTAACGGCCGCCATTGGCCTAACTGTGAGAACACCTTTTCCTGAGCCTTTTCTCGGATGGAGCAGGTGTTGATGAGAATCACATCCGCATCTTCTGGCTTCTCTGTGAGCTCAAGGCCATGGGATGCCTTAAGCACGTCGGCCATCTTCTCCGAATCGTACTCATTCATTTGACAACCGTGTGTCTTGATATAGAGCTTTTGCGTCATAGGCTCGTATTGTATCGCACACGTCTTGTCATGCGACAGACCAGTTCATAGGGTATGGTGTCCGCCCATTGAGCAACTTCCTCCACAGGCAACGCCCCTCCCCACAAGGTGACGGAGTCGCCAACCCTAGCCTCAGGCACGTGAGACAGATCAATCGTGATCATATCCATTGACACCCGACCAACCAGGGCGCAACGCTGCCCAGCCACCAAGACGGGCGCACCATCTCGCATGGCTCTGGGATAGCCATCACCATAGCCGATCGCAACGACACCCACCTTCATCTGTTGGTCCGCCGTGAATCGACGGCCATAACCAATCGACTCTCCCGCCTCGACATCGTTGATGGCAATCAACTCTGATTCCACCCGCATGGCAGGCACTAATCCTAATTCAGTCCCTATTTTGTCCTTCAGAGGTGAAACACCGTAAAGGACAATTCCTGCGCGTACCCAATCACGGTGACTGTCGGGCACTGTCAAAATAGCGCCAGAGTTAGCCAAACATTGCTCTCCCGGGAAATCAGAGACCGCCGCATCAAACTGCTGAATTTGCTCTGCCGTGAAGCTCGGATCTGACTCTGAGGCCGCAAAGTGGGACAACCAGCACAGCGCATCAAGCCCCGTCAGACCTGACAAACGCGCAAAAGCATCGGCCGCAGCAACTCGGCTGAAGCCCAGTCGATGCATGCCTGTGTCAACTTTAATCCAGATCCGATGGCTTGGCGAATAGCCCAAAGACTCGATCATTGTCAGTTGATGCTCATGGTGCACTACCAACTCTAAGTCCAGTTCCTCAACAGCCCCCAGATCATTGATGTGGCTCACCCCCTCAAGTAAAACAATCCCTTGATCGATCCCCAGCCGTCGAATGGCGCGCGCTTCCTCTAGGGTGGCCACAGCCAATAGGTCCGCATCAGCCATTGCGGGCACGCAAAGATCGAGCCGATGACCGTACGCATCCGCTTTCACGACCGCCATTAATTTGGCTTCGGGCGCCAACGAACGAACGCACGCCAAATTGTGCTGAATGGCCTGGGTGTCAATCCAAACTTGGGTATTGCGTGGCATAGCAGGTCAGACCAAAGTTAGTGGTCAAGAATCAAGCCCATGAAAGTCGGGGGTAAAATCTCTGAAACGGAGAAACTCGCCTTGAAAAGCAAGTGGGAAGTGCCCTGTGGCCCCATTGCGGTGTTTGCCGATGATGATTTCGGCTTTGCCCTTGTCAGGACTGTCGTCGTGATAAACCTCATCTCTATAGATGAACAAAATTAAGTCAGCGTCTTGCTCAATCGCACCAGATTCCCTCAGGTCAGCCATTTTCGGCCGCTTATCTGGCCGCTGCTCGAGCGCTCGGTTAAGCTGTGATAACGCCACCACGGGCACGTTCAATTCTTTAGCAAGCGCTTTAAGACTTCGCGATATCTCACTGATTTCATTTGTTCTATTTTCCGATGTGCCAGCCACCTTCATTAACTGAAGATAGTCGACAACAATCAGACCGATGTCATGCTCGCGTTTCATACGCCGAGCGCGCGCCCTCAATTCCACCGGTGAGAGCGATGGGGTCTGGTCAATGAACATTTGAGCACCTTTCAGCATATTCATTGCAGAGCGCAGATTGACCCAATCATGATTGTCCAAATTACCGGTTCGAAGCTTATCTTGAGCGATCTGCCCCAATGATGAAAACAGACGCAGCACCAGTTGGGTATCCGACATCTCCATAGAAAACACAGCCACAGGCACTTTGTAACGGATAGCAGCACGCTCAGCGATATTCATGGCAAACGTGGTTTTACCCATCGAGGGCCGTGCAGCCACAATAATCAAATCGGTGGGCTGAAAACCTGCGGTGCGGGCATCCAGTTCTGAAAAGCCGGTAGGAACGCCTGTGATATCGCCATCAGACTCTTGCAATTCGTTGAGCAGGTCCATGGTCTTGGCCATTACCTGCTGAATTGCCGTATAGCTTGAGCTCCGATGTGCGCCTTGATCAGCGATGGCGTAGATCTGTTTTTCCGCTGCTTCGAGGAGTTCTTGGCTAGACTGACCTGAGCTACCGAGTGCGTCCTCAGCAATCTGTGCCCCAATCTCAATCAATTGGCGCAGGATGGATTTTTCGCGAACAATTTTGGCATAGCCCAAGATGTTGGCTGGCCCTGGCGTTTCATTGGCCAGCATCGTCACGTAAGCCCCCGCATCAACCCTGTCTAGCTTACCGTGCCGCGAAAACCACTCGGTGACAGTCACCGCATCTGTCGGCTGGCCCTCATGCGCCAGTTCAGAGATCGCTCGAAAAATCAGACGGTGGGTTTCTCGATAGAAATCAGCCTCATCAATCTGATCAGCCACCTTGTCCCACGCATTGGCAGAGAGCATCAAGGCCCCTAAAACCGATTGTTCCGCCTCATTCGAATGAGGGGGCGTGCGGGCATTAGATAAGGTCGCTAAATTGGTATTGGCCACTTCTCTTGTCTCGGCTCAATTGGCCGGGGGTCTCCAGAATCAAAAATGGGTGGGTTTCTGGGTGCAGTATACCGCTCAGCACCCATCACCACACACGTAAATTTCAGATCATCTTAGTCAGCAGACTCAGACGCGGGCGTCTCATCACTCGCCTCAGCCGCCACAGGCGCTCCACCTTCTTCATCAATGACCACTAAAGCCACTGTGGTCTGAACATCGGCATGAAGAATGAGATTCGCCTCATATTGACCAGGCTCCCTAATTGGGCCTTCCGGCATATCCACTTCTGCTTTCTCCACAGGCACGCCGAGCTCAGTCAAACGCTCAGCCACCTCATGGGGATTGATGGAACCATACAGGCGCCCTTCAGGGCTAACAGCCACTTTGAACTCGATCTGACCAACAGCAGCGATTGCTTCGGCCCGCTTAGTGGCCACGCCTTTTTTCTCATCTGCTTGACGCTGCAACTCTTCTCGACGCTCTTCAAACTTTTGAAGGTTTTCCGGTGTTGCGGGGACAGCTTTTCCGCGGGGCAGCAAGAAATTACGCCCGTAGCCGGCCTTGACGTTGACCGTGTCACCGAGATCACCCAAGTTATACACTTTCTCTAACAATATCAGTTTCATCTGGGCTCTCCTAGTGACTATCAGAGTAAGGCAACAGTGCCAAAAAGCGTGCACGCTTGATAGCGGTGGTCAGTTGTCTTTGATATTTGGCTTTGGTCCCAGTAATACGACTGGGCACCACTTTGCCCGTTTCTGTGATGAAATCGCGCAGCAGATCGACATCTTTATAGTCAACATGCTCGATTCCCTCAACAGTGAACCGACAGAACTTACGTCTTTTCATAAATCTTGACATGGCTTATCCCTCCACCCGATCATTGTGAGTCTCATCTTCATATGACTCAGCATTATCTTCTGCGCTGTCGTCCAAGTCCTCATCCGTGTCATCTGAATCCAGATCATTGGATTCATAGTCTGAGGCTTCACGACTGCGACGGCGCGCCTCACCCTCATCTTTTTTCTCTTTGCGTTTCATCATCACAGAAGGTTCAGTTTCAGCCTGATCTTTACGCACGACGAGGTGTCGAAGGATGGCATCATTAAAACGGAAAATGGTCTCGAGCTCTTCCAGGGTGGCTGCATCACACTCAATATTGACCATAATGTAATGTGCTTTGTGCAATTTAGCGATGGTATAGGCTAGTTGTAGGCGGCCCCAATCTTCAGAGCGATGAACTTTGCCACCGCCAGACTCTACAACGCTTTTGTAGCGGTCGAGCATGCTAGGCACTTGCTCGCTCTGGTCAGGGTGGACCAGCAACACGATTTCATAATGTCTCAAGGTATTTCTCCTTATGGTTAAAAGCCCCCAGCCTGACACGCAGCCTGTGGAGCAAGGAAGCCCCCGAAAACGAGGGCAGCCCACTATTATAGCGGGTGGGCGGCTCAACAGCAATGCCCGAATAGCCGCTTTTTGAGCGGATAGCCAGAAAGTAAGGGATTAAATTTAGTCGGTTTTGGTGGCTGTTTGGGCTGACGGCTCAGCGATGGTAAAACTCTCACCACACCCGCACTCTGCAGCGACATTGGGGTTCTTGAAACGAAACTCCTCCACCAGGCCGTCTTTCACAAAGTCGATAATGGTGCCTTCCATCATCGACAAAGCTCGAGGGGTGACGATCATTTCGATCCCGCCTGTCATAAAGACGTGCTCGTCCTCGGTGGCTTCTCGCTTGGCAATATCCAAGTCATACGCCCACCCAGAACATCCGGTCCGTCGAACATCAACAAATAAGGCCCGGCCCCCGTCTTTACCGAGAAAAGTGGAGACACGTGCCGCCGCCGCCTCTGTCAAAGCGATGGGTGCCGCGATTTGGCTATTAGTTGTCATGTGAGCTTCCATGTCCAGTATTATTGTACCTAACCGGATTTTATGTGACACGGAAAAGAATTTAATTATGGCTGGCGAAATGAATTCAAAGACCCAGAGCCCCTCGATTCGGACCCTCCTAGATGGCGACATTCCTGTCGGCACGGAGGTTCAAGTGAAGGGCTGGACACGCACAAGAAGAGACTCAAAAGCAGGCTTTTCTTTTATCCATGTCAACGATGGCTCTTGCTTGGCCAATATTCAGATTGTCGCCGATAAAAACCTGCCTAACTACGAATCTGATATTTTGAAGCTCACATCCGGGGCCTCGCTTTGCTGTGATGGCGTGGTGGTGGAATCGAAGGGCCGTGGTCAAACAGTGGAGATCCAGGCGACCAGTATCGAAGTCTTGGGCTTGGTTGAGGATCCAGACACCTACCCCATCCAGCCCAAACAGCATTCCTATGAGTTTCTTCGCACCGTGGCACATCTCAGACCACGCACCAATACGTTTGGTGCGGTCACGCGGATTCGGCATGTGGCGGCTTTAGCGATCCATCAGTTCTTTAATCAGGAGGGTTACTGTTGGGTAAATACGCCCATCATTACCTCTTCAGACGCTGAGGGTGCAGGTCAACTATTTCGTGTCAGCACGCTGGATTTGATGAATCTTCCAAAGACGGACCAAGGTCAGATTGATTTCAGTCACGACTTTTTTGGCCAGGAAACGTTTCTCACAGTGTCAGGGCAGCTGAATGTGGAGGCGTTTTGTCTCGCCATGAGTAAGGTTTATACCTTTGGACCGACCTTCAGAGCTGAGAATTCCAATACCTCTCGACACCTTGCTGAATTTTGGATGGTTGAACCTGAGGTGGCCTTTGCTGACCTAGATGCCTTAGCGTCACTGGCAGAGCGCTTTTTAAAAGCTGTCTTTGCTGAAGTTCTCGGCCAATGTGGCGATGACATGGCGTTCTTTGTCGATAAAGTAGAGCCTCAGGCCATTGAGAGAATGGAGCGTGTCATTAATAGCCCCTTCATTCGAATGGACTATGCAGAGGCCATTGATATTCTGACGGCCTCAGGCCAACGGTTTGAATATCCTGTCTCGTGGGGGACCGATCTTCAAACCGAACACGAGCGCTACCTCACCGAAGTGCACTGCCAAGCGCCCGTGGTTGTATTGAACTATCCAGATGCCATTAAAGCGTTTTATATGCGACTCAACGATGATGGCAAAACCGTGGCAGCCATGGATGTATTGGCACCTGGCATTGGCGAAATCATTGGCGGCTCCCAACGGGAGGAGAGACTCGATGTATTACAGTCTAGGATGGCTGCACACAACATCAGTGCAGAGGAATATCGTTGGTTCCTTGATTTGAGACGATATGGCACGGTCCCACATGCAGGCTTTGGGTTAGGCTTTGAGCGGTTGCTCAACTACATCACGGGACTTGGGAATATCCGAGATGTGATCCCCTACCCGAGAACGCCAAAAAACGCACCCTTCTAAGCACGTTTTCCAAATCAGATTGCGCTAGAGATCACCCCAAATCAGGGTGCCCACTCGGTACCACACTGGTACCGTCAAAACCGAGAGCATGACTGACCACGCCACCATGCCATTGGCCAAGTCAGGTGCAAGCCGAGCACGACTTAGTAACGCTGCTGCCGTGATCATTGCTGGCATCGCAGCTTCAAGCAGCACCACTTGTATCACCGCGGGATCAAAGCTCAGCCAGTGGCTCGCTGCCCAAAAAACGATCGTCACCAGTGAAGGGATGCCCAAGAGCTTGGCCACAACACCAAAGATGAGTGGCTTTCTCAAGCCATGCCCCATTTGCCACTTAAGACTCAGACCAATGGCCACGGTCACGATTGGTAACAATGCATCTGCTAGGGCCTCAAAGACAAAAAACCCTACCCGTCCCAACCAATCATGGCCAAATAATAATGCCGCGCACAAAGCCAAGAACGGCGGGAACTTCACCATACGCTCAGTCATGCACCGAACACTCGGGGTTTCGCTTGCACTAAACCAACCGATGACAATCAAAACATAGGTGCACACCATCAAAAAAGAGCCGAACTGATCATAAACGACCGCCATAGATAGGTATTGCTCACCAAAGAGTGCGGTAACCAGTGGAAACCCAAGAAATGAGGTGTTACCCAATGGCAGAAGCACCAATAAAACGGCGGTCACCTCGCGGCTCCAACCTAACCAACGGCACAGAGGAAGCACCACGAGCACAGTGACCACCAGTATGAGCCAAGGCGTAATCACTAAAGGTGCCAGTGATGCGTCGGCTGATAGGGTGGGCACATGCAAAAGAATAAGGGCAGGCAGGCAGATGTAGATGGCCAAGTCATTAAGTCGCTTTGCAATTCGTTGCGCCGGTAGCCCGGGGACTCGCGATAAACCCAAACCAACACCAATGAATGCAAAAATAATGACGTAGGCAAGCATACTATTCAAGATACCCGAGGAAACCGGCAGCGTCTGTTAAGCCCCCCACAGACTCAGAGAAAGTCCCAACGCAGATTGGCATAAACACTGCGGCCCGGCCCCGGCTCGAAATAGGCCCCTCGATTGGCATTAACACGCACGTTGGAAAAAAATCGCTCATCCAAAAGGTTGTTGATCCCAACGGCAATCTCATAGCCACTTTTTGTTTCATGCGGACGTGCCCACTGCATCCCAATATCAAAGAGGAGATGATCGTCTACCCAGTCCCTGTTGGCATTATCTGCAAAAAAGCCACCCACCCAATGACCACTCGCCTCAAATGTCCAATCCGGGCTTGCGCTCCATTGCACGCTCCCCCTCAGTCGATGCCGCGGAACACCGGGGAGACGATTCCCATCGAATAACTCGCCTTCGACAGCAAAACTATCAAAACTAAAATCACCGTAGCCATAACTCAGGTCAGCCTTGACCCGATCACCCACTGACGCCTGTAACATCAGTTCTGCGCCCATTCGGGAGGTGCTGCCAGCATTGGCGTAGATATCAATACCTCCGATCGCCTCTGTGATGACAATTTCGTCATCCGTTTTTATGCGATACAGATTGGCGGTCAGATCGAGATTGGCACCGCTGTATCTAATCCCCCACTCAATATTCCGTGCTTTGGCTGGCGAAAGCTCACGCACAAAACCGCCTGACCCGGCAAAGTCTTTGATCTCCGTGAAGCTAGGCCCCTCAAATGCATTGCCATACGAAACATAAGTGCTGAGTGTTGGATTCACCTCATAGCGCAGTCCGAGCGCATGACTGATGTTTGAATAACTCCGTTTGCTGATCCTTGGGCTAATTTGACCAAAGATATCTTTGATCTCCAGCATCAAAGCATCGTGTCTCAATCCAGCCACCCAGAGCCAATCACCCCGTCCTAGCTGTAACTGTCCATAAACACCTCGCTCCGTGGCGTACTGCAACTCGTCTTGTGTCTGGGCGAGGACTTGCCCAACTTCATTGACTCGAAACCGTTGACGATCATCTTCTTGTCTTGCCCAACCAAACCCAAACACACCCTGCAACACATCATTCCAGCGGTGCTGAAACTCACCGTTGGTACCGAAGAATTGGCGCGCATAGACGATATTGCTTGGAAAGAATGAGCTGGGTAATTGCTGCTGGAAATCTCTTTCCAAGAAAAAAGCAGACAATGCCTGTTTACTCTTCACTGACTGTTGTCGTAGACGGACACCAAGTCTCTCTTGCTTGACAGACTGACCGGCATTCAGTGCCTCCGCCTGCCTGGCTGCTTGCCACCTATCCTCTCGAACCTCACTCAGAGTTAACCCCCCTGCATCTTCACCGAAAGGCTGATCTAGGCCACTGAGGAAGACCGTCACCTCGGGGCCTGCGCTGAACTCATAACCTGTGGTGATATTGATTAATGATTTTTCTGTCGCGCTATGGCGTCTTTGTCCATCGAACCTCAAAGAGGACGCACTCATCCAACCATACCAAGGCGCCACCTCCCCACCCAACTGAAGCCCAAGGCGCCTAAACCCCTGATCACCAGTCGACAGCTGGACCGAGCCTTTGGGTGGCAAACCCTTGCCGTCGAGGGTTTCAATACTGATGACACCACCTGCTGCGTTGCCGTAGAGCATTGATATCGGGCCTTTGATCACCCGAATCGATGACAGCGCCTCTAGGTCAATGCCATCCACCTGCGCTTGGCCATCAGGCAAGGTTTCAGGGAAACCATTGTTCATCAATTCAATGCCTCTCACACCAAAAGGCGCACGAGCACCAAAGCCCCGGATGGATATCCGTAAGTTTTGAGCGAAGTTGTAACGGTTTTGAAAAAAGAGCCCTGCACTCTTGTTGAGTACTTCATCAAGCCCTAACCCTTGTTTGACCGCCTTGAAATCCTCTTCGTCGTACTCATCAATAGCCAAGGGTGGATCAAGCGCATAGCCGCTCGCCTTCGGTGCAAACACAATGACCTTGTCTTCGGTTTCCTGACCCTCTGTTTGATCAGCTTTGTTGCCAGCAAAGCCCAATAAAGGCGTGCTCCACAAGAGGGCGGCAATTAGCAATTTAGACAATGTATCCTCTCCAAAAAACAGGCCAATAACCAGCTCTAAGGCTCAGGCAGTGGACTCAACTTCATGCCCAGACCGTAATCTGGCGTTCGTGGCTGGCTCACCACCGATGACCAGGTCTGTGAAGCGCACTGGCAAGCCGCGACCATGATAAGGGTCAGGAGAGTCTTGTAGGTGAAAGTGAAGATGGGGTTCAGTGGAATGGCCGGTGTGGCCACACTGGCCTATCACTTGTCCAGCCGCGACCACGTCACCCTTCTGCACTGTCAGACTGCCCGGTGCCAAGTGAGCATAGAGACCAAATTCACTTGGTGCATGCTCAATCATCACATAGTTTCCAATAAAGTTTTTTGCCATAAAATCACACATGCCAAAACCCAGGAGCGGAGCGTCTTTAATGCGGTCCTCAATTCTCACCACTCGACCTGGAGCCGCCGCTAGAATGGGTTCGCCATAAGCAAAGTATTGAGATAGCTTAGTGCCACTTTGGTGATGACGATTCAGTTGGTCATCTGTCTTAACAAAGTCCAATGCGTAACGTTGACCGATGATGCCCCAAGAGTGTGATGTCGTCGGTGTCATTCCACCATTGAGCACCAGCCATTTACCCACCAAAGGCAAGCGATAGGCCAGCGCACTCTTGTAGTGTTGCCGTGTCTCCCCAGTTCTCCAATCCGTCCAAGCCATCGTCAGGTTACCCACTGCCTGTCTTATCACGGCCACAAGCTGCCATGGATTGAGCACTAGCAGCAGTTGCGTGCCAAAAAAAATGGCGAGGATGCCTATTCTTCCCAGATATCTCACTGGCCCAGAGAGTGAGATCTGAGACAAATCACGCGTGGGATATTGTCCCCAGTCATCCGACCAAAGCTCCAGTGTGGAATGTTTAGAAGACCGTTTCAGAGTATTTTCGATGAGCACGTAAAAAAAGAGATAGACCAGAATAAATGCCCAACCTGGCAAGCGAAACGCCCACAGAGACTCTAGCGTCAAGGCAACGAGGAACGTCGCGGCAAGTGCGAGTACGAAATTCATGTGCTACTCCAAAAAAAAGCCCGCACAAGGCGGGCTCTCTATTGATGGCGTCCCCTAGGGGATTCGAACCCCTGTTACCGCCGTGAAAGGGCGGTGTCCTAGGCCTCTAGACGAAGGGGACGTTAAACCATGAAAACTTGTTCAACGCCTAGGACGAATTTAAATTTTATACCACTTTGGGACCTGGTGGAGCCAGGCGGGATCGAACCGCCGACCTCTACAATGCCATTGTAGCGCTCTCCCAGCTGAGCTATAGCCCCGCACCCAAGCCCGCTATTTTAGCACCATTGCCTGCGGTGTCAAAGGAAAATAAGGTGATTTGTCGCTTTCAACGCCCACCGAATAGACAACCCTTGCTTAAGCATCTAGCACCAATTGGGCCATGGTATAGACGCCGGCCGCACAAGTCCTGAGTTTGCTTGCAACAACCAAAGCACCCTCAGCAAAAACCTGACGGTTCAAGACCTCATGCCCAATATGAATCCGCTCTCGCGCATTTTCAAACAGCACTTCGTGAATGCCAATCACTTCCCCCTCACGCCTAGAATCGATTTGATCGACACCTAGACCCTGTTGCTCGATGGCTTGCTTCAGCGCAATGGCCGTCCCCGATGGCGCATCTTGCTTTTCTTTGTGGTGACGATCCGTGATTAGTATGCGCTCTGCTGGGAAGATCGAGGAGACTAAACGGGCAGCGTGTTCAAGGGCCAATGCCCCGAGACTGAAGTTTTTGACCACACAAATAGGGATCATCTCTGCACTGGCATGGATCATTTGTTCTGTCTCAGGAGTTAATGCTGTGGTTCCGATGACGATGGGAATCCGATGGCTTGCTGCGAAAGCCAAAATGTGTGGCGTCTGACTAAAGTGCGAGACATCAATGATGACATCTCCTAGCGGGGAATCCACGAAGCCTGACCGAGTGGCAGTTGAAACAACCCGCAGGCTAGCGTCTGTATCAACGCAGCTTTGAATGGCCAAGCCAAGCTTTCCGGTGGCTCCACTCAGCATGATGTTCAATAAAGGTGGGGTGCACTTGGCGGATTGATCTGTCATAGGCTTCTATGATGACGCAAAAGTTGGACCAGTGCCAGACAGCGACATGACGGTCCTAGAGACCCATTCGATCAAAAAAGCCTTTGACTTTATCCGCCCAGCCCTGAGACTCGGGATGATGACCACCCCCTTGCCCAGAGATTGTTTGAAATTCTTCCAACAGAGATTTTTGTTCCCTAGTCAGATTGACAGGCGTCTCAACGCTGACCCGACACAGCAAATCACCAACGCTCCTTGAGCGAACAGACTGAACACCTTTGCCCTTCAATCGAAATAGTTTCCCACTTTGAGTCCCTGCAGGTACCTTCAGCATCACAGACCCACCTAAAGTCGGCACTTTTAACTCTCCCCCGAGAGCCGCTGTCGTCATTGGAATCGGTACCTCACAAAACAGATCATCACCTTCGCGTTCGAATAAAGGGTGTGCTGACACAATGATATCGACATACAAATCCCCAGCAGGGCCGCCTTGTCCACCTGCAGCGCCCTCACCAGCCAACCTAATGCGGTCTCCTGTATCAACGCCTGCAGGAATTTGAACCTCTAAAGTTTTCGTTTCCCTGATCTGCCCAGACCCATTACAGTCTAGACAAGGATCTTTTATAGTCTGTCCACTGCCGCCACAATTGGGGCAGGTTTGCTGCACGGAGAAAATCCCCTGCTGCATTCGGACTTGCCCCTGACCACCGCAGGTCGCACACACCTCGTGCTGCCCGGATGAGGAGCCAGAGCCGTGACAACGCTGGCATGACCCTAACGTTGGGATCTGGATTTCCTTGGTAACGCCTCGGATGGCATCTTCAAGCTCAACACTCAACTCATAACGCAGATCCTGTCCGCGTCTGGACTGTTGACGTTGCCGACGCCGACCACCGCCAAAGATATCGCCAAAGATATCGCCAAAAATGTCATTGATATCGCCGAAGTCTTGTGGGCCACCACCCATGCCGGAAACGCCAGCTTCACCGTACCGATCATAGGTAGCCCGCTTCTCGGGATCCTTTAAAACCTCATAGGCCTTCTGAATTTCTTTGAATCGATCTTGAGCACTGTCATCCCCGCCATTGCGGTCGGGATGATACTTCATGGCAAGCCGACGATAAGCTTTTTTTAGTTCGGCCGCAGAAACATCTCTGGAGACACCCAACACTTCGTAGTAGTCTGCTGCCATGAATACCCTCGTCTATAAAGCAAAAGCCGTCTCCTAGCCATGGGCTGAGGAGACGGCCAACCTCACCGTGATTATTTACCGTCTTCTTCTACCTCAGTAAATTCCGCATCTACAACATCGTCTGCTGCTTCAGCCGCTGCGCTCTCGCCAGCTTCACCTGCCCCGTTGTCGGCTTGTGCCTTCTCGGCGGCCTTTTGGTAGAGCGCCGCGCCTGCTTGCTGTAGTTCACTCACCGCTGCTTCAATGGCCTCTTTATCATCGCCTTTGATCGCCTCGTCAACCTTAGCTAGAGCCGCCTCGATTTGCTGCTTGGTCGCATCATCGATCTCGTCAGCATTCTCACTCAGTGTGGTTCGTGTGGCATGCGCGATACCATCGGCGCTATTTCTCGCCGTGACCAGCTCGTTGAATTTCTTGTCCTCATCACGATGCGCTTCGGCATCTTGGACCATTTTTTCAATCTCTTCCTCAGACAGACCAGAGCCTGCCTTGATCTCGATTCTCTGTTCACGACCCGTGGCTTTATCCTTCGCCGAAACATTCAAAATGCCGTTGGCATCAATATCAAACGCCACTTCAATCTGAGGCGTGCCTCTGGGGGCTGCAGGAATACCTGTCAAATCAAACCGACCCAAAGACTTGTTGGCCACCGCCTGCTCACGCTCGCCTTGTAACACGTGCACAGTCACCGCACTTTGATTGTCCTCGGCAGTTGAGAAGACCTGAGAGGCCTTGGTTGGGATAGTCGTGTTTTTCTCAATCAACTTTGTGAAGACACCACCTAACGTCTCAATACCCAACGACAGCGGGGTCACATCAAGCAGCAACACATCTTTCACATCGCCGGCCAAGACACCCCCTTGAATCGCAGCACCCATGGCCACGGCCTCATCAGGGTTCACATCTCGTCTGGCTTCGCGACCAAAAAACTCCGCCACTGTGCTTTGCACTTTTGGCATGCGAGTTTGCCCGCCAACCAAAATAACCTCGTTAATTTCGCCAACACCCAAGCCCGCATCTTTCAATGCCGTCTTACATGGCTCAATGGAGCGCTTGATGAGATCTTCTACTAAAGACTCTAATTTTGAGCGGGTCACTTTGATGACCAAGTGTTTTGGGCCGGTGGCATCTGCAGTGATGTAAGGCAGATTGACCTCTGTCTGCTCAGCTGAGGACAGTTCAATCTTGGCTCGCTCAGCGGCTTCCCGCAAACGCTGCAAGGCCAGGGGGTCATTGTGCAGATCCACCCCTTGCTCTTTCCTGAACTCATCGGCAAGGTAGTTGATTAGACGAAGGTCAAAGTCCTCACCACCCAAGAAGGTATCTCCATTGGTGGCAAGCACCTCAAACTGCTTCTCACCATCCACATCAGCGATTTCGATGATGGAGATATCAAAGGTTCCACCACCCAAGTCATAAACGGCAACGGTGCGATCAGCGCCTTGTTTGTCTAGCCCATAAGCCAAAGCTGCCGCTGTCGGCTCATTGATGATGCGTTTTACCTCCAACCCAGCGATTTTTCCCGCATCTTTGGTGGCTTGCCGCTGTGAGTCATTAAAATACGCTGGGACGGTAATCACAGCCTCTGTGACCGCCTCACCTAAGTAATCCTCAGCGGTCTTTTTCATCTTCATCAAGACACGAGCAGAGATCTCAGGGGGCGCCATTTTTTTGCCATCTACCTCAACCCAAGCATCGCCATTGTCTGCTTCGATAATCTTGTAAGGCACCAAACCTTTGTCTTTTTGGACAACATCTTCTTTAAACTTGCGGCCGATCAGGCGCTTGACGGCATACAGCGTGCGCTCTGGGTTAGTGACCGCCTGACGTTTGGCAGGTTGACCCACCAAAACCTCTTCGTCTTTAGTAAATGCCACCGTTGAGGGCGTTGTTCGATCGCCCTCAGCATTCTCGATCACACGTGTTTTGCCGGCTTCCATCACCGCAACACATGAGTTTGTTGTGCCTAGATCAATACCAATAATTTTGCTCATGATTCTGTAATCCTGTCTGAATCTTGGGTCATGTCCCCTTAATTGGGGTTGTTGGTCGACAAATTCAACAATTCTGTGATTTTTTATTTGACTTGCGGATGCCTAACTGGAGATCACCACGCGCGCTGGGCGCAACAAGCGATCATTCAATCGGTAACCCTTTTGCATTACCATCAAAATGGTTTCTGCTGGCACCTCCGAGTTCGGCTGAGCGCTCATGGCCTCATGCCATTGCGGATCAAAGGACTCTCCCTCTGGACTGAGGACTTCTAAGCCATGACGCTCAAGGGTTTGAAGCAACAATTTTCTTGTCAGCGCGAGTCCCTCCTCCTCTAAACCCTGCTCTGCGGCAGTCTCGAGACCACGATCGAGGCTATCAATCACGGGCAACAGGTCGCGAAAAACGCCTTCAAACATGAATTTTCGAGCCTTTTCCAGCTCGCGCTGCGTTCGCTTTTCTAAATTATCCATCTCCGCACGGGTTCTCAAGAGGGCCTCTCGCAACTCATTGACCTGCTCATTCGACGCTTGCGCGGCCGCTTGGTCTATTTCTTGGCCATTGTCTGAGCCTGCCAAGCCCTCTTCTG
The DNA here is from genome assembly GCA_023258355.1 of Wenzhouxiangellaceae bacterium. Taxonomy (GTDB): domain Bacteria; phylum Pseudomonadota; class Gammaproteobacteria; order Xanthomonadales; family Wenzhouxiangellaceae; genus Wenzhouxiangella. The sequence continues at coordinate 24,983 of JALQZL010000007.1, forward strand.
GCGCTGGATCAGGTGCCACATCACTGTCAGTCTGTGTATCTTTTTCTTCACTCATCTGCTTTGTCGCCCTAAAATTACCCTCAGATGCTTGGGATATGGGGGCCGATCCCCCGATTTACAAGCATTGAATCGAATTGTTTGCACCGAACAAAACTCAGTGCTAATTTGACTCTACATATCCACTACACTTAAGGCTTCTGCCAACTGAACTGACAACCATGCTGCGTGTGCTCAACATTCGTAATTTCGCCATCATTGAGCAGGTTGAGCTCAATGTTGCGGATGGCTTTAGTGTGGTGACGGGCGAAACAGGCGCAGGTAAGTCCATTCTTGTTGATGCCTTAACCCTACTGCTGGGCGCCCGCGCTGAGAGCGCCGCGGTCCGATCAGGGCAGGCGCAAGCCGATCTGTCTGCGCTGTTCGAGTTGAGCCCAGAATCCCCGGCCAGCGCCTGGCTCCAAGCCAATGCCATGGCAGAACCTGATCAATCACTGCTGATTAGAAGAACAGTCCAAGCTGCTGGCGGCTCGCGGGCTTGGATTAATGGACATCCAGCAACAGCCTCACAGATCAAGGATTTAGGGGGCTTAATTGTTGAAATCCATGGCCAGCACGCCCATCAAAGGCTTTCGGTACCCGAACATCAACGCGCCCTTTTAGATGCGCAATGCCCGAGGGCCATGGTCAATACCTTGGTATCAGCCCATAAGGATTGGCATCAGGCCACGCTGGCGCTGGAGCAGTTTGAGGCGGATCTCGGAGATCCGGCCCAACTCGAGTTACTAGAATTCCAAGTCACGGAGCTTGAAACCCTCGCACTCAGGGAAGGCGAGTATCAGGCCCTCGAAGCCGAGCAAGAAAAGCGGCAGCGCCACGGTGAGATCCGCCAAGCATTGATGCTCGCACGCCAATGGCTAAGTGAAAGCGACGAGGGCAATGCCCACACCCTGCTCCAACAAAGTCTTAGCGCACTGGCGCCATTTCAGACCTTAGATGAGCGCATTGGCAATGCCGTGTCTTTACTTCAGGAGACAGTAATCAATGTCTCTGAGGCGGCGGGCGACTTGGATCAGATTGATGATGAGGCAGACGATGATCCGCAAACGCTGCACACAATCAACCAGCGCATTGACACCACATTGGCACTGGCGCGCAAGCATCGAGTGAAACCAGAAGAGCTCCCTGCATTGTTAACAACCTTATCGGAGCGGCTAACGAACCTGCAGAACCAAGGAGAGCAACGCGAGAAACTGAATCAAGCGGTGACGGCCGCCCTGGCAAAGTGGCGTGAGCGCGCTCAGGATGTGAGCGATGAGCGCAGCAAAGTGGCCAAGTCGCTGTCTGCTGAGGTGACCACCTCACTCAACGACTTGGGCATGAACCATGCCGCCTTGGTGATTGAAGTCACACCAAAAACAGACGCACGGCCTTCCCCCCATGGTTTTGATCAGGTGCAAATTCTATTCACGGCAAACCCAGGTCAACCACCTCAAGCCCTGTCAAAAGTCGCCTCAGGCGGTGAATTATCGAGGATTGCTCTGGCGTTGATGCTGGCGGTAGGCCAAAAAGATGCATGCATGACCCGCATTTTTGATGAGGTTGATGCAGGTATTGGTGGCGAAACAGCCCACAGAGTGGGTGACTTTCTCTCGCAACTGGCGCATCACCACGGCGAGCTGGGGCAGGCATTGTGTGTGACCCACTTACCCCAAGTGGCCTCTCGAGCGGACCATCACTTTTTTGTGCAAAAAGAACAAGGCAAACAAACATCCATTGAGATTACTCATCTGGATCAAGAAGCGAGAGTCAGAGAGCTCGCGCGAATGCTTGGAAATGCGAACTCACAAACCAGTTTGGCTCATGCCAAAGAGCTTATCGACGCACACAAAGTCAACTAGCCATCTTTAAGCGAATTAAACTAAGACTGAGTGCGTTTTCGGACATACATCACCAAGGCATGGTCAACGATTTCGTAGCCGTGCGCCTTAGCAATTTCCTCTTGGCGTGCCTCAATGGCGGGATCATAAAATTCAACCACCTCACCTGTTTCCACGCAAACCATGTGGTCGTGATGATCATCCACTGCCAACTCATAGCAAGCTTGAGCAGGTCGACCACTGCCATCATCAAACACATGCTTATGAATCAGTTGCGCTGCTTCAAACTGTGCCAGCACCCGATAGATAGTGGCCAGCCCAATATCTGCACCGTCTTCATTTAGATGGCGATAGATATCGTCTGCGGTCAGGTGCTTTTGTTGGGCCTGCTCCAGAAAACGCAAGATAGTGACTCTTGGCTGCGTCACTTTTAGCCCAGCCTCACGAAGCTCTTTGGTTCCTTTCGACATGCTCGATATTGTATCATTCAATCTCGACACTCCAGCTGACTAGGTTTATACATGCGCTTACCCAATTCACGATTCACCTTTCGACAACTGGCCAGCCTCACCCTTATAGGATTGGCCCTCACGGTGTCAGGTTGTGCTGACTTGGTGTATCGGCAAGATATCCAACAAGGCAACGTCTTGGAGCCTGAGGATCTTAACCAGCTCGAATTGGGTATGACCAAACGCCAAGTAGCCGTGTTGCTCGGTTCACCCTCTGTGCATAGTCCTTTTCACGATGATCGCTGGGACTATGTGAATACCTATGCTCAGCGCGGAGGAGATTTGGTTTCTCGCACACTCTCTTTGATTTTTGTGGACGGGAGGCTGGCCTTCATTGATGGCAGTTATCTTGATCTCGACTCAGACACCGCCAGACTGCTTCGAAACCTGCAAAGTCCCGAGGGCCAGATGGAGGATGCTGAGCTCATGGAGCCTTGATTGAGTTTGGATTCAGACAACCGTGTTTTTTCGCGCCCGCTCTAGGCTGGCTAATTCTCTCCTCACTTCTTTTGGGTCCGCGCTTAAGGGTCGATAAACCTCCACGCGATCACCCTCACCCAGCACTTGGTCCCGCGGACACAGCCGCCCAAAAATCCCGACACGACCCCAATCAATGACCAGCTCAGGGAGGTGTGCTTGAAGATCAGCGGCCATGACCGCCTCCTCAACAGTCGCTTCCTTGGGAAGATCTAACTCAATAAGCACTTGCTCGTGCGAAAACCCAGCGACCACCTCAACTCTCATCGTCATAGACCTCGAAGGCGCGCTGGCAAAAATCATCGACCATCCGGTCTGCGACTTTACTAAAACTTCGGCTCAAGGCTGTCGACAAGAAAGCATAGCCCACCTCGAAGGTGAGCGATAAGGACACCTTGGTACCCGAACCCAAAGGCTCAAAGTGCCACTGCCCTTTCAGCGAATCAAAGGGGCCCTCCACCATGCTCATTTCAACAGACTGGCCGATCTCCAACCTGTTTTGGGTTGTAAATTGAGGCTTGAGGCCAGCGAGATTCAATCCCAGGCTTGCGGTTTGACTGCTTGGTGTTTCTTCATGCACCACAGCCTGCTCCACCCATGAGAGAAACTCAGGATAGGCTTCAACGTCCCTGACAAGATCAAACAGCTGATCGGGTGTATGTGGCACGAGGGCGAATCTTTGGATCTGTGGCATGGCGCAATGATACTTGAAGTAGAGCAACCTAAGGTATGATTGGGACACTTCATCTGCAAATCAAACAACCCATGAGTAAAACCAATAGCTCAACCATCGCTCTGAATAAACGAGCCCGCTTTGAATATCATTTAGATGAGCGGATTGAGGCCGGTATTGCACTGGAAGGCTGGGAGGTAAAAGCCCTCCGAGCGGGTAAAGTACAATTTGGGGAAAGCTATGTCTTGCTGAAACAAAATGAGGCCTTCTTATTCGGGTGCTTGATTACGCCCTTGGTTTCAACCTCCACCCACACCCCGGCCGACCCGAGTAGAACTCGGCGCCTTCTCTTGCACCGAGATGAGATCGATAGGCTCATTGGTCTGGTCGAGCGAAAGGGTTTCACGCTGATTCCCACCGCCATGTATTGGAAAAATGGCAAAGTGAAAGTAGAGATTGCCGTGGCACGCGGCAAACAAACCCATGACAAGCGAAGGGCTGAAAAAGACCGCGACTGGGACCGTCAAAAGGGCCGACTGCTGCGCCAGAAAGGCTAACGATCAGATCAAACCCTGCGGAACTTTCTGGCAATCTTTCACTCTTAGTGTTATCTTGAATGACTTCCTATGGGGGCGTACCGGCTTCGACGTGGATCGGACGTACCCTGGGGCATGCCGAGGAGACAGCAATCCTCGTAAAACCTGGCTGTAAACTGTTAGTTGCCAACGACGACAACTACGCACTGGCTGCTTAAACCCAGCCTGCTC
>JALQZL010000080.1 GCA_023258355.1 Wenzhouxiangellaceae bacterium
ATTGAGGTAGGCGATGATGTCTCGTCGAGACTGGGTAAGCAGTGGCCGAATTAGGTATCCAAGACCAAAGGTTTGTGTGGCTTGAATGCCTGATAACCCGGTCACCCCAGAGCCCCTCAGCATTCTCAACAGTAGAGTTTCTGCCACATCATCTTGGTGGTGCGCCGTGGCAATGAGGTCACCTGTGTCTAGTCGTTGTTCAAAGACACGGTACCTCGCCTGACGCGCCACAGCTTCCTGATTTGATTGACTTTGAAGTGCCAATGTCACCACCTCACATTCAAGTCCTAAGCTGTTGGCGAGGTGTTTGGCTTTAACGGCACGTTCGGCAGAGTTGGGGTCGAGACCATGATCAATGTGAAGACACCTTAATGTCGGCGCTTCATTGGGCCTGAAAAAAGTCTTCAGTTGATGGGCAAGACACACAGAATCGGCGCCGCCACTAAATCCAATGTAGAGCGTTACCTTAGGATGGGCAAGCTCAGTGAGCCTCGAATGATCCATAGCCAATTAGCCGCTGATAGCGTTGTTTCACTAGTTCGGCACTATCGAGATCTAATAGGTCTCTTAGTTGGGTTGTGATCACCCGTTTAAGATTTTCTGTCATCTGCGTCAGATCACGGTGGGCGCCACCCAAGGGTTCAGGAATAATTTGATCAATGAGGCCGAGCGCTTTCAGTTTAGGCGCTGTCAGACCCAAAGCGCCAGCCGCCTCTTTAGCTCGACCGGCGTCTTTCCACAGAATCGAAGCACAGCCCTCTGGCGAGATAACAGAGTAGATGCTGTATTGAAGCATATTCACGCGATCACCGACGCCGATAGCGAGTGCGCCACCTGAGCCGCCTTCGCCAATCACATTACACACGATGGGGACAGACAGGCGTGACATCACAGCAAGGTTGCGTGCGATGGCTTCTGATTGACCTCGCTCCTCAGCACCCACCCCTGGGTAGGCCCCCGGAGTATCAACAAAAGTCACAATGGGCAGTTGAAACCGCTCGGCCATTTCCATCAATCGAAGCGCTTTGCGATAGCCCTCGGGGCGGGGCATTCCGAAATTATGAAATACCTTGTCTTTGGTGGAGCGACCTTTTTGATGCCCAATGAACATCACGGGCTGCCCCTCCAGTCGTGCCAGACCCCCAATGATGGCTTTATCATCCGCGTACTGACGATCACCATGAAGAAGCTCAACTTCTTCGAATATTTCGTGAAGGTAGTCCAAGGTATAGGGCCTCTGAGGATGACGAGCTAACTGGGCCACTTGCCAATCACTAAGTTCAGAGAAGATACGTTGGGTTTGCTCTTGGCATTTACTCTCAAGTTTGCCAATCTCTTCATCAAGATTAAGCTGTTGCTCGGGTCCCAGCCCGCGAAGCTCAGCGATTTTTGCTTCTAACTCAGCAATGGGCTGTTCAAATTCTAGGTAGTTAGCTGCCATAGTCCCTTGATTTTCTCAGATTTGACCAATCAGTATACCTGCTTACTAGGGCTAGATTGCAACAGGCCCTCTAGGGATCGCATCAAGATGCCAATGGTTAAAAGCCCATTGCCACATCGCCTCAAGACTCACGGCCCCTTGAGGGGGCTCGTGCCCAAGAGATCGCAAAGCCAGTCTCAATGCCTGCGCCTTGGGCAATCGAGCAACAGGGTCTGCGCCATCGGATTTAGACAGCTTTCGGCCCGAATCATCCACGACCAATGGCAGGTGCATATACTGAGGGCTAGGATAGTCAAGGGCACGGTAAACCAATTGCTGTCTGCCTACCGAAGATAGCAGATCGGCACCGCGAACGATTTCAGTGATGGCCTGCCAATGATCATCAGCGACAACGGCCAGCTGATAAGCAATGAGCCCATCTCCTCGTCGAATAATAAAGTCGCCAGTTTGGTCGCTAGGTACCTGACGATGAGTACCCTGAACCGCATCTTGAAACTCAATCACTTCAGCGTTTGTCTTTAGGCGAACAGCCCGCGGTGAGCGCCCGGCTGGCAAGCCAGATCGGCAGGTGCCAGGGTAGATCCCAGAGGTTGGCATTTCTTTGGCACTGCAGCCGCAATCATAGGCCTGTTGACCGTCTACCAATTGCCTGATCAATTGGTCATGCACCTCACGCCGATGGCTTTGATAAACAATCGGCCCCTGAGACCTAAGGCCAAATCCTACCAGTGTTTCTATTTGTGCCTTTGCCGCACCGGGCACCTCTCGGGGAGGATCAATATCTTCGATACGAATCACCCAAGTGCCTTGCATCGATTGCGCTCTGAGGAAAGAGCCGACTGCTGTGACCAGTGAGCCAAAGTGCAAAGGCCCTGTCGGTGACGGTGCAAAGCGGGTTCGGTAAGGTGATGGAGGCTTGCTTTCAAGAGGCATAGTCCCCATATTATTGACTCAGTGTGGGCTAAAAACCAATCGGAGAATATGTTGTGCTTGGACGAATTGGACTCTTTGTACTGACAAACTTAGCGGTGCTGTTTGTTTTAAACATTATTCTGGCGGCGCTTGAGCCATGGCTCACTGCCCAAGGGATCAGTGTTGAAACAGCCAGTATCTGGATGATTGCACTGGTCTTTGGCATGGGTGGATCGCTCATTTCATTGGCATTATCCAAAACCATTGCATTACGTTCGACTGGTGCCAAAGTCATTAAGACGCCAAGCAACGAGACAGAGCGCTGGCTTTTGGATGTCGTGCGGCGTCAAGCCAATGAGGTCAATATCGGGTGTCCAGATTTTGCGATCTACGACTCGCCCCAACCCAATGCATTTGCCACCGGTGCCACCAGAAACAAGGCATTGGTCGCTGTCAGCACAGGGCTACTGGCGTCGATGAATCGAGGAGAGGTCGAGGCAGTGGTTGGCCATGAAGTGGCTCACGTGGCCAACGGCGACATGATTACTTTGACGCTTTTACAAGGCGTCTTAAATACCTTCGTTTTGGTGTTATCTCGGGTACTTGGTCAAGTACTGGATCGGGCGGTGTTCAAAAGCAATCGCGCCTATGGGCCTGGATACTTCATCTCGGTCATCGTTCTTCAAATTGTCTTGGGTATTTTGGCAAGCATAATCGTGATGGCTTTCTCTCGATGGAGAGAATACCGAGCGGACGAGGGTGGTGCCCAACTCGCTGGTCGTGCCAATATGATTTCAGCACTGCAAACACTGGGCAAAAGGAGCGGGGCTTCGTCATTGCCTGAATCTGTTGAAGCCTTTGGTATCAGCGGTCGGGTGGGGCACGGGTTGCGGGCATTGTTGATGTCTCATCCCCCAATTGAAATGCGGATTAAGGCACTTCAAGGCGGGCGTTAGGACGTCTTTTGGGCTCAGATGATGGGGAGTTTGTAGGGCGCGCCTGCGACTTCTCGTACCAAGCGGGGCACCAAGTAACCGCTTAACTGTTGTCGGAGCGCTTCCATCAGTTCAAGGAGTCGGTGTTCAGCGACTTCGTAACGGTGCGCACCGCTAACACGATCAAGCTGATGAAGATAATAGGGCAAGACGCCCGCTTGGAAGCCTCGCTTCATCAGCGCCACCAGGGCATGCGAATCATCGTTTATCCCTTTGAGAAGCACGGCTTGATTCAACAGGTGAACGCCAACACTGCGAAGGCTTTGCAGCGCATGGTCGACAGAGGCATCAAACTCGTTGGCGTGATTGGCATGGATAACCATCACCACAGGCCAGGGAAGTGAAGTTAACCAATTAATGAGGTTGGTGTTAACTCTGTCGGGCAGTACCACCGGAAGGCGGGTGTGGATTCTAAGCCTTTCGATATGTGGCATTGATGCGAGCGCGTCCGTGATTGATTGCAGTCGCTTTGTCGATAGCATCAACGGGTCTCCCCCAGACAAGATCACCTCGTGCACACTGGGTGTACGAGCCAAGTAATCCAAGGCTTGGGCGTTATGGAGGGCACCCAGATGGTCTTGGGCATAGGGAAAGTTCTGGCGAAAGCAATAACGGCAGTGAACAGCGCAGGCACCGGTGGTGATGAGTAAGGCGCGCCCTTGATATTTATGCAGAAGGCCTTTGGCGTGCTTGCTACCTAGATCGCCAACAGGGTCCGTTGAAAAGCCCTTGGCGACTTGCAACTCTTGCTCGCTGGGCAGCACTTGTTGCAAGATTGGATCGGCGGGGTTTCCCTTCTCGATCCTTGAGGCCAGCGCTTTGGGTACCCGCATCGTCAGTGGTCCCCAGGTGGTTGCCGCATCCCCCACGTCAAGCGCTAAGTCAGACAGTAGTGCCTGCGGTGAGTTGTAAGCATCACGCAACTGATCACGCCATGAAGTTTCGGCTAAACTAGTTGGTTTAATCGGGGCTAAACGCATTCGCCTAGTGTAACGGCCGTCAGGAGACAATATGGCAACTTACAGCACAAATGAATTCAAAGCAGGCTTAAAAATCATCCTTGATGGCGAGCCGCACAATATTGTTGAAAATGAGTTCGTCAAGCCAGGAAAGGGGCAGGCTTTTAATCGGGTGAGGGTCAGGAACTTAAAGACTGGCCGAACTGTTGAGAAAACCTTTAAGTCGAATGAGACTGTGGAAGCGGCAGATGTCTTCGAGAAAGAGGTTCAGTACCTTTATAACGACGGTGAGTTCTGGCATTTCATGGACCCCAGCAGTTACGAGCAAATTGCAGCCGGACCGGCCGCTATTGGTGACCAGGAAAAATGGTTTCAAGAGGAGGCTATGTGCCATATTACCCTCTGGAATGGTGAGCCAATTATTGTGTTGCCCCCCAATTTCGTCGAGCTAAAAGTGGTTGAGACGGACCCAGGCTTGAAAGGCGATACCAGTGGCAGTGGTGGCAAGCCTGCCACTCTCGAAACCGGGGCGGTGGTCAGAGTACCCTTGTTTGTGCAAGAAGGTGAAGTGATTCGAGTAGACACACGGAAGGCAGAGTATGTCTCTCGGGTGAGCAAATAACCATGTCTGGTGAAGTTGCACTCATTCCCAAATGGCTGGTGCCCGTTGTGCCTGAAGGGCTGGTGCTAACAGACCATGCTGTGGTGATCGGCCGTCATCAAATCCTGGCGATTCTTCCGGCACATGAATTGGGCGAGCGCTATCCACAAGCCACGATTGAACGACTGGATACCCATGCGCTACTGCCCGGGTTGGTCAATGCGCATGGCCATAGCCCAATGGTCCTGATGCGTGGATTGGCCGATGATCTCCCCCTCATGGAGTGGCTTCAAGAGCACATCTGGCCCACAGAGCAAGCTTTTGCTGGTGAGGCGTTTGTGCGGGCAGGGAGTGCTCTGGCGGCTTTGGAGATGTTGACTGGTGGCACCACCTGTTTCAACGACAACTATTTCTTCCCAAATATCACTGCAGAAGTGGTGATTGAATCGGGGATTCGGGCGCTGTTGGGTTTGCCTGTTATGAATGTGCCCACCATTTGGGCAGATTCAGAGGCGGGGTATATCGAAAGAGGCTTGTCCGTGCTGGATGAGTTTGAGGGGCACGATCGCATCGGCTGGGCATGGGCACCCCATGCGCCATATACCGTGACCGATGCCAGTTTTGAGCGGCTTGGTGACCTCTCAGAATCAATGGACTTTAGGTTGCATCTCCATTTGTTGGAAACGGCCGGCGAGATCACCGATAGCCAATCACAATATCAGTGCCATCCTATCGAGCGTTTGGTGCGGCTGGGACTCTACAACCATCGACTCATTGCGGCACATATGACACAACTCACCCCAGAAGAGATTGCACTAACGGCAGAGAGTGGTGTTCATGTTTTGCACTGCCCAGCAGCCAATATGAAGCTGGCCAGCGGGTTCTGCCCAGTCGATGCACTGGATACCGCTGGCGTGAACATTGCCATTGGCACTGATGGCGCGGCCAGCAACAATCGATTGGATATGTTTGCTGAAATGCGACTGGCCAGCCTCAATGCCAAGGGATTTAGTCTGAATCCAGTCGCAGCCCCTGCCGAACGCTCGTTATCCATGGCCACCATCCAAGGAGCCAAAGCCCTTGGCTTGGATAGCGACATCGGGTCTGTCGAAGTTGGCAAACAAGCTGACTTGATTGCCGTCAACCTAGATGAACCGGGGACGACGCCTGTCCATAATGTGATTTCTCACTTGGTCTACACCGCTGGCCGCCATCAGGTTACTGATGTTTGGGTGGCGGGCCAGCGTTGTGTGCGTGGCAGAGAAATTCAAACGATGGATCAGGATTCTGTCATCTCAAAAGCCCATGAGTGGGCATCAAAAATGCATTAAAACATAGACTTATGAATTAAACATTAGATTATGTCTGAGATCAATGCAAACGTCGATGCGACCGAAACCGAGAAATTTGATCGGATGGCTGCTCAGTGGTGGGATCCGGAAGGGGAGTGCCGCGCGCTTCACGACATAAACGCCCCTCGTCTTAACTATATCGCTGAAAAAGTGGACTTGGCGGGGATGAAGTGTTTGGACATCGGCTGTGGGGGTGGGCTTCTCTCTGAAGCTTTGGCTCGGGCGGGATCTGATGTGGTCGGTATAGATTTGGCCAAGCGTGCTTTGGCTGTGGCCAGAATGCATGGGGAGAGCGAGGGCCTTTCTATTGATTATCGGTTGGTCAGTGCAGAAGCGTTGGCGGCGTCTGAGCCAGCACAGTATGGGGTAGTCTGCTGCATGGAGCTTTTAGAGCATGTGCCCAAGCCACAATCAATTATTGACGCAGCGGCTGAGCTCCTCACGGCTGACGGGCATCTGTTTTTAAGTACCATTAACCGGCACCCACTGGCGTGGGCGGGGGCCATCGTTGGGGCGGAGCATATTCAATGATCATCTTTAATGCCTCCCACCTTGGACGACCCGTGCACTCATCCAAAATCTCTGTCTCCTTGTAGAAATTGTACTCC
>JALQZL010000081.1 GCA_023258355.1 Wenzhouxiangellaceae bacterium
CATGACCTTGAGTGGCAAGTCATGCGCTCTGATAAGCTCGAGAACCACACGGGAATTTTGACCTGAGTCATAAACACGAATTAATGAGAAACCCTCAGCGATCAGTAGCTCCAAATCCTCCAACACCTCCTCGCGACTTGGATTGACGGCACCCTCCCCCCTGTCTGGATGTTGCCCTTCCCTGAACCCTGAATAAGCCACGGCCATGACGGTCTCGGCAAGCAAATCTTCTCGGGCCTGCTGGAACCCATCCTCCACGAAGAAAGGAATGTTGGCATGCGCAGCCCGACCCTGCGCATCCGTGACTCTCACGAACAATCGATAGGCACCGCGCGCCTCCACCTGAATCTGGGCGGTATCACCTGAGGTGCTCACAATGGCGTCATCCAGTCCCACGATGGTTTCTTCAAAGTCACCGCCCGACTGAGTGGCCGCACTCTCAGGCTTCACCTCCCAATGGTAGGTCAACTCCTCTGGGTTGGCGTAGCCGATATTAATTTGGGCTGTATGGGGCTGGCCTGCCAACACCACCACATTATCCCGTGATGTCCGCCCAGATAAGGTCATAGACTGAACCGTTGGTGTTCTTGATGCCGGCCACTGACCGGTCCACTTGTACTGGAGAACATCAGCCATCTCAGTGACTTCACCTTGTGGGGTCAAGACACCAAACCAAGTGGGAGTGCGCTCTTGCTTCTGACCCCAGAAGAATACAAAATCCCCTATCAGTTGGCCCGCCATTGGCTTCATGACTTCTTCATAGCCACGACGGATCACCTGCGCCTTTTCTGAGCTGGTGAGCTCAATCGGTGCGCCCCAGTGGGTTGTCTCCATCTCCCACCAGCCGATGGTGCCCCACTCAGTGATCATGAAGGGCTGGTCAAAGTTGATCTCAGCCACCAAATCTCTTAGCGAGAAAAGCGTTCCGTAGGTCTGAAAGCTCAGAAAATCGAGGCTTGGCGCCCGCTCTTGGATAGCTTGAATGACCTCAGCCGACATACCCGCCACCGCTGTGGTGGTGGGATGATGTGGATCGACCTCATCGATGAACTTAGCAAACTCCTCAACGGCGTCCCAGACTTTGGGGTTGCTGTAACTGTGATTGAGCTCATTGCCAATGATCCAAAACAACAACGCTGGGTGATCCTTGAATTTCAGGACGTCCTGACTCAACGAATCAAACTGAGCTTGAACCGCCCGCTCATCGTTATAGTCAAAGCCATGCCGCTCGTGTTTTAGCCACAGATTGAGTGCCACACCGATGCCGAGTTCGTGGGCACGATCCAATAAGGCGGGGATATCAAATTCATCGGCGGACGTACTCCAAGTCCGGATCGCATTTCCACCGTGGGCCTTAAATCGCGCCAGGTCATCAATCATCATGCCTGCACCACGAATCTCGAGAGGCTCCCCATTACGATGCACGGCGTAGCCTTGTTCGGTTTTGACGATTTCAACAGTCACAGGCTCGGCAACCACATGATTTGTGGCCAATACAGCGCCAAAAATGAGGCCGGCATGCAGTGCACAGCGTGACCAAGCAAAAAGACCATTCGGTCTAACCATCAACCACTTCAAAGGTTGCATGCAGTGATGCATTCGAGTCACCTCCTACCCAGATCTCAAATAGGCCTGGTTCGATGATCCAACCTTGCCCTTGCTTGTAGAATTTCAACGCATCTGTGTGCAGCCTAAATTCAATTGTCTGGGTGCTACCTGCCGCCACCTGAATGCGCTGAAAACCTTTGAGTTCCCGCACAGGACGCGTGAGGCTAGCCACGGGATCTCTCACATAAAGTTGCGCAATCTCCGTGGCGTCACGATCACCTATGTTGGCAAGATCAACACGGATATCGATCGATTCTCCAGGATGGATCACCGAGCGGCTCAGCGTCATGTTTTGGTAACTAAATTCGGTGTAGCTCAGTCCATGACCAAAAACGAACAGCGGCCGGTGATCAACATCTAGATGGAAAGCTGACATACCCAATGATGTCTGCGGCGCCTCTACTGGAATATCATCGATGTAGGTGACCAACTCGGGGGTCGGTGGCTTGCCCGTATTCTTGGCGTTGTAATAGATCGGAATTTGGCCCACCGCTCGTGGGAAAGTGACCGGTAATTTGCCTGATGGCGCCACTTGGCCAAACAAGACATCAGCAATCGCTGTGCCACCCATGGTCCCAGGATGCCAGGCATAAATCACGGCATCGAGTTGGTCTATCACGTTACTGAGCGTCAGTGGACGACCTGCCATAATAACAGCCACTACTGGCTTGCCAAGCTCACGCATTTTGTGCACCAGCTCAACTTGCGCCCCAGGCAAGTCAATGTTCGCCCGTGAATGCGCTTCGCCCGACAGTATGGATTCTTCTCCAAGACACAAAACAATGACATCCGCTTGACTGGCAAGCTGTCCTGCCCGCTCAATGCCCTCACTGTCTCGACTACGGCTGGTTTCCAGCGCTCGGTCATAGAGCACCTCGCCACCGTCTTTCAGGTGATCTCTAATGGCCGCTAATGCGCTAATCGATTGACTCGGGTCACCATCAAAGATCCAGGTCCCCAGTTGTTCATAGCCAGCCTCTGCCAGTGGCCCGATGACCGCCACTTTCGGTTTTCGATCGTTCGACAAGGGAAGTGTTTTGTTGTCATTTTTTAACAGCACCAAGCTCTCAACAGCGGCTTGATAGCAAGTCTCTTTGGCCTCTCCTTGAGGTCCAGTTGCCTGATCAGTCGATCTCAGATAGGGGTCGGCGAATAACCCCAAATCCATTTTCAGCTGCAGCAGGCGTCTGACTGACTCATCAATCAATGCCTCAGACACTGCCCCCGAGGCCACTGCTTCTGGCAGGTTGGCGTTATACGTCTCACTGGCCATTTCAAGGTCAACACCCGCTCGCACCGACTGGATGGCGGCATCGGCCTCGTCTCCACTGAAACCATGCGTGCACAGTTCAGGGATCGAGTGCCAATCGCTGACCACAATGCCTTCAAAGGACCATTGTTCTCGCAAAAGCCCTCTCAACAAGGATTCGTGGGCAGTCGCTGGTATGCCATCCAGATCACTGAATGATGTCATCACACTGGCCACACCGGCCTCCACAGCCGCTTTGAACGGTGGGAGGTAGACATTGTGTAACTCGTGTTCTGAGATATTGGTGGTGGCATAGTCACGGCCACTTTCAGCGGCACCATAGCCGACAAAGTGTTTAGCACAGGCCGCCACCGATGTCGGTGAGTCCAAACCCCCAGTTTGGAAGCCCTTCACCATCGCCGCTGCCAGTTCACAACTCAAATAAACATCTTCACCAAAACTCTCAGCAATCCGTCCCCAGCGTGGGTCGCGAGCAATATCCATCATGGGGGCATAAGTCCAATTAATGCCCACACTGGCAGCCTCTTCAGCAGCCCGAGCCGCGCCCTCTTGGATGACTTGGGGATTCCATGTTGCTGCCTGGCCCAGCGGAATCGGCATCACGGTTTTGAATCCATGGATCACATCACGCCCCACCAGTAAAGGAATCCCATGAGGACTTTCCTCACTCGCCATGCGCTGGAGTTCACGAATGGTTTGAGGGTCGACAACGTTAATGATGGCGCCAATTTTTCCAGAGCGGATCAATGGCCCCAAAGTCTTTTCTGGCGGACCCTCACCAGGCTGGGCGAGTGACATTTGGCCGATTTTCTCTTCCAACGACATGGCGGCCAAAAGGCGCTCAATCGTGTCGTTTTGATCGGTTGGCTTGGCGGATTTGTTTGTGGCGGGCTGGCTGGTCGTTGTCATGTTTTGCTGCGTTATTCGCGTCCGTCTGACATGGGCAGAAGAAAGTCATTTGTTAGACAAACTCGAGACTGGATGGACAAAACCATCTGGCTTATCGATCACAATTCGAGCGTCAGCGCCTATTGTCGCAACAGGTGACAACGCTGTCAAATGATGCCGGCCAGACTAGGCTGCTGTCGGTGCCTCACCCTGTCGACGCGCCTCGAGCAAAGCGCGCGTTTCGTAGGCGGCATCTTCTGTAATCGGAAACTTGTAGATTGCCCAAATCGCAATCAGTGAAGCCAATGCAGGCAAGAAAGCATCAAAGGCTCTCATCAACACGATGGTTTGTGGGCCCTGAGCGCCACCTAGGTCGACATCGAACCCTGTTCCGTTTAACAAGAGCCCCCCTGCAGCGATGGCAGCAGCCATCCCCAATTTGACAACCCACCAAAAGATCGAGCCATACATCCCTTCACGCCGCTCACCCGTGTTGACCTCATCGGTATCGACCACATCAGCGATCATTGACGGCATAAGGGTAAATAAGCCACCCAAACCAAAGGCAATCAGTGGCGCAGGCAATAGAATCAACCATGGATTGTCTGGGGTATAGCAAAACCACTTCAACGCGTAACCCAATGCGGATAAGCCAATCGCCACAAAGAAGGCTCGCCGCTTACCAAGATGGGTTCCCATCCAGGTGGCCAATGCAATCACAGCGAAAGTGGACAGTGACTGGAGCGTCCCTGCATACCCAGCGAACTTTGCGCCTTCCACCGTATCACCGGCAAAGACATGGTAAATAATCACATAGAACTGAAATGCAGCCACCATGATGAAGCCATTGAATACCAAGAACGTGGCCACGCATAGCTGAAGAAACGGGCGAGACTTGAGGGTTGTCAGGAAGCCAGCGAAGAAGCCTTTCATGTTGACCAGAACCATTTGGGTTATCCGTGGCTTGGGCTGGTCTTGATCCTCAGCAGAAAAATGGAAACGCTCGCGAAGAAAGATGGCAGGAATAATGCCAATGGCGATGGTGATGAGCCCAATAATGATGGCCAGTCCTGCGGCCCCCTGTGCCATGCCATCAAACCACTGCTCTTGTTGCATGATCAATAAAAGCCATGGCGTCACCAGATAGACAGATTGACCAATAAAATTTTGGACGCCCATCAATCGCGTCCGTTCATGGTAATCAGGCGTTAACTCATAGCCGAGGGCAACCCAAGGTGTGGCAAAAATGGTATAGCCCAAGTAAAAAACGAATGAGCCAATCAGGAAGTACCAGAAGTACCAGTTCTCGGTTTGCCCGGGCGGCATTTGCCACAGCAACATAAACACGAGACCTGCCATGACCGCACCGATGAAAATATAGGGACGTCGACGACCCCAGCGGGTGCGGGTGTGATCTGAGATATAGCCCATGATTGGATCAGTGATGGCATCCGTCAGTCTAGGCAGTGCACCGAGCAAACCTACCAGAGCAGGATTCATGCCATAGCCTAAGTTCAAAACGATCATCATGCCGCCGATGGCGCCGGCAAGCAGGTTATTGACGAAAGCACCAGCACCATAAATCAGTTTTTGGTGAAAGGGAATGCGATCGCTGGGTGCGGTGGTGTGATGGGATGCCGACATAAATAGATTCACGTTTTTGTTTTAATGACTTGGCCTAAGCTTGCGACAAAATGATAGCGTTGTCAAAAAGCAATGACCCGGTGCTGCCATGGCGCCTGCCAGACGGAGCGGGATGCTTGACCAAAAAAAGGGCAATGCTAAACTCAATCCTCGGATCGCTGATTGATTCACCTATCCCCCTGATAACAAAGTAATTAAAGGACAAGCACCCATGAAGTTTGTGTATCAAACGATTGTTACGCTCTCACTTTTAACGTGTGCCATGGGCGCACTGGCCCAAGCGCCGATTGTCAAACCAGGCGCGCCTGGGCAAGCTAGCCAGTATCTCCAGGCCTCAGATGCGTCCGATTTGGTAGGCGTGCCATTCACCGCCGCTGACATTCGGTTCATGAGAGACATGATTCCGCACCATCAACAGGCGCTAGACATGGCTGCCTTGGTGGCCGATCGTACTGGGCAGAACACGATGGTAGAGCTCGCTGAACGTATCGCCACCTCTCAGCGCGATGAGATCGCCTTCATGGAATCTTGGTTGGTCACACGGGGCCAACCAAAACCTGATCGGTCGTGGCGAAGCCATGTTAGCCACGAGGGTCATGGTCAACACCATGACAACCCGCACCATGCACACAAGAACATGCCTGATGGGTCAGAGCACATGATGGAGGGCATGGCAACTTTGGCTGAAATGAATCAGTTGGAGCAAGCATCGGGGCAGGTATTTGATGCCCTCTTCTTGCGATTGATGATCAACCACCATCAAGGCGCCCTGACCATGGTGGAGGATTTACTTGACCAACCAGGCTCAGCTAGAGACTCTCAATTCTTTGAATTCGTGACTGATCTTGAAAATGATCAAGAAGCCGAGATCGAGAGAATGTACGCCATGGCCAATGATCTCTCTGATGACCCGAGAGCTGGTCTTGCTGCTGGCTTCAGTGATGCAGAATCAGCGATTCAACACCTCAGCCTCGTGCGCTCACTGCCAAAACCCACTGGCTTTTTTGATCCTGAGAATCCGGCGGGCTTACCGCTTGATGATGAGGATGAAGAAGCCCTGGATGAGGCAGCAGGCAAAACCGATCTTGCAGAGGCGGGCGCCTCTGATAGCAATCAAACGAGCAAGCGTCCAAGTATTCTGGATTTTGCAAACACAGACATGGCCTTTTTCGACGACGTCATGGTCGCAGGCAGCTATCACGGTTTCAATATCTACGACATTTCGGATCCCTCAGACCCCATTTTGAAAAGTTCTGTTGTTTGCCCTGGTGGCCAGGGTGATGTCTCTGTGGTGGGCGATTTACTGATCATGTCTGTCGAGCAGACCCGAGGCCGACTGGACTGTGGCCTCGAAGGCGTTGCTGAAGATGTCAGTGCCGAACGTTTCCGCGGCCTTCGGATTTTTGATATCTCTGATCTGGCATTGCCTCGGCAAGTCGGTGCAGTGCAGAC
>JALQZL010000082.1:0-2820 GCA_023258355.1 Wenzhouxiangellaceae bacterium
CAAGCGCCAACGTGCAATCGGCGCAAATAAAGTCGTCAAGAGGCGATACATCAATAGCATGGTGGGATTCAGTTTCGCACAGAGCTGAGCAAAAGTCGTAATAATAGTCACATGAGTGGGAAAATGCTCAAAAACGGGCTAACCGCTGTGCTGTTGTGGCCAGTCCGCGGCCTCGGTCGTTTAGGGGTAGCCAAAGCCCGTCGAATCACTCGACCTTTGGGGCCGTTACTGTCCATGGCTCTGGTCAAAAGACGGCGTGTTGTGGATCAAAATTTGGCCTGGTGTTTTCCCACACTGACAGATGCCGAGCGACGAGCACTAAGAGATCAGCATTTCCGCTTACTTGGTGAGGCGGTGGGTGAAATGGCGGTGGCTTGGACACAAACATCACCCATCATTGATGCTGAGGGGCGTGTTGAGGGGTTGGCCCATCTGCATGAGGCAAAAGCCACGGGACAGGGCGTGCTGCTGGTCACAGGCCACACGGTCTGTCTTGAGTGGGCGGCGCGTGTTTTTGGTCAAGCCTGTCCATCGAGCGGCATCTATCGACCTTTGGATAACCCTGTCCTGGAGAAATTCCAAAATGAGGGTCGTCAGCGCTACGCCGAGCGTATGTTTGACCGAGACGATCTTCGAGGCATGATCAAACATCTTAGAGCGGGTGGTGTCTTGTGGTACGCCCCTGATCAAGATTTTGGGCCCAAGCGGTCTTGGTTTGCCCCTTTTTTTGGAATCGAAACGGCCACAGCCAAAGGCTTGCCTGAATTGGCACGGTTGGGTCAGGCGGTGGTGGTGCCGATGTATCCCATCAAAAATGAGATTACCGGAGAGGTGGTCGTGCACATTGAGGCGGCTTGGGATGGCTTTCCCTCTGACGATGGCACAGCCGATGTCACGCGTTTTAATCAGTTCCTAGAGCGGTATATCCAAAAAGCCCCTGCTCAATACTGGTGGTTACATCGACGGTTTAAAACAGCCCCTGATGGAACGCACCGCTACCGCTTGTCCTAGGCACTGTATTTTTGGTAGGTGTATCGAGCGATGAGGCGGCTCAGCGTGAAACCAGCGCGACCATCCAAGCAGGCACCACGAAAGAGATAGTTATCCAGAAAATTGATGACCGCTCGGGCCATGGCCCACGGTTTGGCGCCCGTCGTTGAATGATGTCCTCGCGCGCTTGCACTTAATTGCGCATACTGCCCGAGCTTTGATTCGGCGTGGGCAATGTGGCGATAGGGGTAGTGGTGTAGTGGACTATCTAGGTGGCCGACGCGCGCTTTTGCCAGTGGAATGAGCGTCTCATGAACCACAGCGTCTGTGAAATGGCCTTGGCCTTGCCGGATGAGTCTCAAAGGTGTCCTCGACCAACGCCCGTGTTTAAGCGTTTGGCCAAAGGCATGCGTCAACCAAGGCAGGGTGTAGGCATCGAACTCAGCAGGGGTGTCTGTGTGCTGGTCTTGCTCGGTTTGTTTGAGCACCAAATCAATTTCTGCTTTGAGTGCATCGCTCAATACCTCATCTGCATCAATCGATAAAATCCAATCACCACTGGCCATCGCTAAAGCACGTTGTTTCTGCTTCCCATAGCCTGGCCAATCAGTGTCATGAACTTTTTCAGTGAAGCGTCGGGCGATCTCGGGTGTGCCATCCTCACTGCCAGAGTCAAGGACAATGATTTCATCTGCCCAACCTTTCAAGGGCGTCAGGCACTGGACGATGCGATCTGATTCATTTTTGGTAATGATGATGACGCTCAAACGTTGCTTTCGATTGATTGGCACAGCCAGCTCTCGACGTCTTTGGACTTGGACAAGACCCATCGATGTGGCAGTCAAAAAGCCAAACCAGACAATACCCACGTTTCTTTCAAAAATAGATTCAGACAGGCTCATGACAGCCAGCAGCGTGACCGCACTCAGACCCGCCCATCCTAAGGCTCGGGTTTTGTGGAGCCCACTCGAATAGAGTCTGTAGAAACGCCGACCTGCGCTACCCAAGAGCAACACCCAAAGCAACAATAAGCCTAAGCCACCATCAGTGAGCGCAGACAGATACTGATTATGGGGATGCCGATAGGGAGACATTAATGATGAGGCCTCACCTGCGGCGATGGCGGACTGGAGTGCCTGAGAAAAGCCCCCTGGGCCTATGCCAGTGAGCCAGTGATCACGCATGGCCTCCATGGCAATGAGCCACATTTGCCAACGCCGCCCCAAAGCACCTTCTGTGATTTCTCCATCGATCCATTGATTGATCTCAAAAAAGCCTTCCATGAACCGTTGACTGGTGGGCACCGAGGGAAGGGTGAGAATGAACAAGGCCCCGAAGCCGGCCAGCACAGGCAAACCATATCGCCAATGCGCAGGTTGGCGACGGCCTAAGGTCAGCGAGTACAGGGCCACCATCGGCAACAAAGCCAGCCAAGCCCCCCGAGAACCACTGAACAAGGAGGCACTAAACGCCATCGCCACCGCGCCAATTACAGCGCCTCGAAAGAGGGGGGTCAAGCCAGATTCCGTCAGTTTTGGGACGAGCATCACCGCAAAGGCCAGCGCTATTCCGCCAAAGTAAATGGGGTTAGTCGCGCCTTCGACCCGCTGCTCATAAGTGGCTGTTTGCCCTGTCAAGAAAAACCACCAGGCAAATAGGCCCATCACCCATGCCCCAATCACTAGGCCAAGCCACCACGCCTCATCCCAGCCATCGAGCCGGCGGACAAATAAAAACAGGGGGATGATCAGGGCCAGCCTGAGCATTCGGCCAAGACTCTCCCAGCCGGCTGGGCTGAGTCCATGACCCCACCAAGCCAACAGCCAATAG
>JALQZL010000082.1:2830-6815 GCA_023258355.1 Wenzhouxiangellaceae bacterium
AAAAGCGCCGATGAAAAGAACAAAGAGCCGTTCCATGGCGACCAGTTCGCCATCAAGCCACGCCCGTTGATAGGTCAACCAAGCCACCGCCAAGGCGGACAAGGCCAGAAAGCCGATCCCTGCCACCTTTGGCACGACGAGTCCGAAACCGAGCGTGGCCACCATAAGCACAGCGCTCACGAGGGTGATGCGCTGAGAAACCAAAGTCATGGGCGATCCGTTAGTCTTCGACGAGCTCGAATTGGGCGCCACAGTAGGGACACTGCGCTTGGCCTGTTTTTTCGATAGGAAGATAGACCCTAGGATGGGCATTCCACAGCACCATCTCGGGTGTGGGGCAGCTCAAGGGGAGTTGACTGGGTGTGACACGATAGACCTTTTCTGCACTGGCCTGCAGATGCTCTTGCGTGGCATCACGATGTGAATTGGGATTGGTTCCACTCATGGCGCTATTGTACCTTGATCGATTTAGGGATGGGGCAGTAACCGCCTGGCCGCCTCTTGATATCGACACATGGTCTGCTCGATGATGTGATCTGGAAGGTGTGGGCCGGGCGCGGTTTTGTCCCAGTCGAGTGTTTCCAGATAGTCTCTGACAAATTGTTTGTCGAAGCTAGGCGGACTGGTGCCCACACGCCACTGCGCCATGGGCCAAAAGCGCGAACTGTCTGGGGTGAGCACCTCATCAATCAAGTAGAGTTGGCCTTCGCCATCAGTGCCAAATTCAAATTTGGTGTCTGCAATAATGATCCCACACTCGCGAGCGTACGCCGCAGCCTCGCTGTAAATAGACAATGCGGCATCCCGAACCTGAATGGCTAAGGCGGGCCCGAGGAGGGCTTCCATCTGCTCAAAGTCAATATTTTCATCATGGGCACCCATGGCGGCTTTGGTCGATGGCGTAAAAATCGGTTCGGGCAACGCTTGTGCTTGTGCGAGTCCTTGAGGTAATGCGATGCCACTGATTGCGCCGGTCTTTTGGTAATCTAACCAACCCGATCCAATGATGTGGCCACGGACAATGGCCTCCACAGGTAAGGGATTGAGTTTCTTGGTGAGCATCGCTCGCGGTGCCAGCTCATGAGCCAAAGAGGCATCGTTTAGTAGGTCAGATAACCTAGCCTCAAGCGCTGATTCAGCCCCCAGGGCAATCGGCCCTTTGGCGATCAGATGATTCGGGATGCGGTGTTCAAATCGATCAAACCAAAAGTTTGAGATCCGCGTCAAGATCTCACCCTTGCCTGGTATTGGGTCTGGCAAAATCACATCAAAGGCCGACAAGCGATCACTGGCGATAATCAGCAACTGCTCATCATCCACGGCGTAGATGTCTCGGACTTTGCCTTGATGAACCAACGGTAAGGATGGGATCGGGTAATCGGCCACAGCAACGGTATACAATAAGGATTGAGCTCAAATTATACGCCTGACAAGGCACTGGAATCGAGATGAAACAGTCACTGGTCATCGCCCCCTCAATTTTGTCAGCAGACTTTGCCAACTTAGGCGAGGACACCCAAAAGGCACTGGATGCGGGTGCGCAATGGGTGCACTTTGATGTGATGGACAATCACTATGTACCCAATCTCACCATTGGCCCATTGGTTTGTCAGGCGCTTCGGGATTTTGGCATCACCGCGCCCATCGATGTCCATTTGATGTGTAAGCCAGTGGATCGATTGATTCCTGATTTCGCCAAAGCAGGGGCCAGCTTGGTCAGCGTGCATCCAGAATCCACAGAGCATTTAGATGCCACCTTGTCGTTAATCAAATCGCATGGAATGCAAGCAGGGGTGGTCTTTAATCCCACAACACCACTGGATTGTTTGGACTGGGTCAGCGATAAGATTGACCTGATTTTGGTCATGTCGGTGAACCCAGGTTTTGGGGGACAGGCCTTTATCCCATCGGCACTCGACAAACTTGAGCAAGCACGCGCATGGATTGATCGCACTGATCGCCCCATTCGACTGGAGGTCGATGGTGGCGTCAAGCCTGAGAATGCACATGTCATCAAGAAAGCCGGCGCAGATACCCTGGTGGCTGGCTCAGCCATTTTTGGTGCTGATGACTATGCGAAGGTCATTGAGCAGTTGGTCAAAGCATGAGACCAGAGCAATTTGAAAGCCTGGTCAGTAAGGGCTACACGAGGATTCCTGTCTGGCGGTCCATTGCTGCTGATCTCGACACACCCCTATCGGTCTACTTGAAGCTGGCCGATGGCCCCAACACCTTCTTGCTGGAGTCGGTGCAGGGGGGTGAAAACGGGGGCGCTATTCCATCATTGGGCTTCCCTGTGAGACCACTTGGCAGTTATCTGACCAGTCTTTGAAGCAAATGCGTCATGGACAAGTGGTGGAAGAGATCATCACTGACGACCCGCTGGGGGCCATCTCTGATGTGATAGAGGCGACCCGAGCACCGGTGCTAGATGAGTTGCCCGGATTCAGTGGCGGACTGGTGGGCTACTTTGGTTATGAGATCACCGGCTTGATTGAGCCACGTCTCAAGACAATCACCCCTGATGATGCGCTGCCCGATGTCTTGCTCCTGGATGCCAAAGAGTTGGCGGTTTTCGACAACCTCTCCGGCAGGCTCAATCTTATCGTGACCGCCGATCCTGCCGAGCCAGAGGCATGGTCTCAAGCACAGCGGCGATTGGACCAACTTGCTCACCGATTGAGGGTGGGGGCACCAACCTATCCACCAGCTTTGAATCTGCCGGCACCCTCCTTGGATGATTTTGTCTTTGATTTTGACCAAGCAGCCTTTGAAAAAGCGGTTAAAAAAGCCAAAGATTACATTCTCGCGGGTGATGTCATGCAAGTGGTGTTGTCACAGAGAATGCGCGTCGAGCTGGCGGTCAGGCCCATCGATGTCTACCGTGCATTGAGAAGTCTGAACCCATCGCCGTATATGTACTTTTTTGACTTTGATGACTTTCATGTCGTGGGCGCATCACCAGAGGTGCTGGTCAGAATCAAAGACCAACAAGCGATGGTTCGACCCATTGCCGGGACGCGGCCAAGAGGTAAGTCACCCGCCGAAGACTTGGCGTTAGAAGCAGAACTCAAGGCAGATCCCAAGGAACTGGCAGAGCACCTGATGCTGATCGATTTGGGTCGAAATGACATTGGTCGTATCTCCGAGACTGGTTCAGTTGAGCTGACAGATCAAATGGTGATTGAGCGTTATTCTCACGTCATGCACTTGGTCAGTGAGGTCCACGGCAAGATCGCTTCAGGCATTAAGCCGATGGATATTCTCAAAGCCACGTTCCCAGCGGGCACGCTGTCTGGTGCGCCAAAAGTCAGAGCGATGGAAATCATTCAAGAGCTGGAGCCCGTCAGACGTGGCATTTATGCGGGCGCCGTGGGCTATTTCAATTGGCATCAAGAAGCGGATTTGGCCATTGCCATTCGAACCGCAATTGTCAAAGACGGGGTACTTCAAATCCAAGCAGGTGCCGGTATTGTGGCTGACTCAGACCCCTCAGCTGAATGGCAAGAAACGCTCAACAAGGGCCAAGCGGTGATTCGGGCGGTGATTGAAGCCAGTGGTGGTGTTTGATCGCACCTCCGCGATCCTCAATCCTCGACTGAGATGCGTGTCTGGTCGGTGATGCGATCACTGGGATGAGTAATCACCCGATCTCCCTCAGCTAAGCCACTGACCACTTCGGTAATCAACCCACTGCGACGACCAATGTCCACATCGACGCTGTGTGCTCGGCCGTCGATCACCGCAAAGACATGCCACTGGTCCTCTTCCCTGAAAAGCGCACTGGTAGGGACGAACAGCACATCGTCTTTTTGCCACACAATGAAGCGCCCCTCAACCCGATAGCCGTCACCCAAGAGTTGCCATTGTTCGGGTGGTGATGTGATCTCAACTAACACAGGCACACGCTGTTCTTCCACGCCCAACGCAGAAATTTGGGTAAATCCACGAGGCTCGACACGCCGAACACGCCCTGACAACACCC
>JALQZL010000083.1 GCA_023258355.1 Wenzhouxiangellaceae bacterium
AACTCCCTCTCCATTTGACGATTACGCTCAAGAAGCTGCTCAATGCGGTGAGGCAAATCCTCGACTTTGGCTTTCAACAACTCTGTAGATCGAGAGAGCAAAGTGTCTTGATGCCTCATAAAGGAGAAGGCCGGATGGCCAGCCACTGCCTCGATTCGCCTCACGCCCGAGGACACACCACCTTCAGAAACAATTTTGAATAAACCAATATCACCCATGCGGTCTACATGCGTGCCACCACACAACTCTGTTGAAAAATCACCAAAGCGGACCACCCGGACCTGATCGCCATATTTGTCACCAAAGAAGGCCAATGCGCCAGCAGCAATGGCCTCGTCATAGGGCATCTCTTGAATGAGAGCCTCAGCATTACAAAGAATGTGCTCTTCTACCCACGCCTCGACCTGTCTGAGTTCAACAGGCGAGACCGGCTGGGGGTGTGAGAAATCAAACCGCATACGATCAGGTGCTACCAACGATCCTTTCTGCTGCACGTGATCACCCAATACCTCACGCAATGCGGCGTGCAGCAGATGTGTGGCAGAGTGGTGGCGCACGATATTAGTGCGACGGTCGGCATCGACGATCGCATTTAGCGTGTCACCGACTTTGATCGACCCCGAAGCCACCATGCCCAAATGAGCAAAGAAGGTACCAGCGACTTTTTGAGTGTCCCTGACCTCTACCTTTCCGTTAGCTGCCTCTAAGATACCGGAATCACCCACCTGCCCCCCAGACTCTCCATAAAAAGATGTCTTATCCAAAAAGACCGTCACGGACTGTCCAGTGTCAACGGTGTCCACAAGCTCACCATCCACAGCCAAGCCAATCACCATGACATCATTGACCACCGTATGTTGGTAACCCAAAAATTTAGTCGGGGTTAATTGGCTAAGCTGTTCAGCACTCAGCGCCTCGCTTTCTTTGAAGGTACCCGCTCGACGAGCGCGCGAACGCTGTCCCTCCATCGCCTCATCAAAGCCAGCGTCATCAACCGTCAGCCCCCTCTCGCGGGCAATGTCACGTGTGAGATCCACGGGAAAGCCAAAGGTATCGTAGAGCTTAAAGGCAAGGTCTCCGGGTATTTGTTTCCCCTCAACAGATTCAAGCGCTTGGTTGAGCAGTGTCATGCCTTGATCAAGAGTCTCTCCGAAGCGTGTCTCCTCTGCCTCAAGTACTTCAGCCACCTGTGAGGCTTTCTGTATAAGTTCAGGGTAGGCATCACCCATGCACTCAGCTAAAGGCTCAACCATTTTTGAAAAGAATACCCCTTGCATACCCAACTTGTGGCCGTGCCTAATCGCTCTGCGAATAATTCTTCTCAGGACATAGCCACGACCCTCATTGCTGGGCAAAACACCATCAACAATCAAAAAAGCACAGGCTCGGATATGATCCGCAATCACCTTCAGCGAGGGGTTGTCACGATCTTTGGTGTCCGTGACAACAGCAGCTGCATTGATGAGGGATTGGAACACATCGATCTCATAGTTGCTGTGCACGCCTTGCAAAATCGCAGCCAAACGCTCAAGTCCCATACCAGTATCAACACATGGTTTAGGCAATGGTGTCAGGTTACCCTCAGAGTCGCGATCAAACTGCATGAAAACGAGATTCCAGATCTCGATGTAGCGATCCAAGTCATCGTCAGGTGAACCGGGAGGCCCACCGGGCACTTCAGGGCCATGGTCATAGAAGATTTCGGAACACGGGCCGCAAGGACCGGTGTCACCCATCGCCCAGAAATTATCTTTCGCACCAATGCGTGAGAAACGGTCTGGGTCAATACCCATATCCTCTAGCCATATTTTGGCTGCTTCGTCATCCTCCTCATAGACCGTGACCCACAGACGCTCTGGTGATAACTGACACACCTCTGTTAAAAAGCTCCACGCGTATTCGATGGCCTCTCTTTTGAAGTAATCCCCAAAACTAAAATTGCCAAGCATCTCGAAAAACGTGTGGTGTCTGGCGGTATAACCCACGTTTTCCAAATCATTATGCTTGCCACCTGCCCTGACACACCGCTGGGCACTGACTGCCGTTTGATAGGCGCGTTTGTCTGCCCCTAAAAATACATCCTTAAACTGCACCATCCCAGCATTGGTAAACAACAATGTGGGGTCATTGGCAGGCACCAGAGCGCTTGACGCCACCACGTGATGACCTCTTTCGGCGAAAAAATCGATAAAGGCTTGACGAATTTCAGCGGTTGTTTTCATTTGTTTGTTCAGTCCAAGAGTTCTCGACTTATTGAGGCATCAAACCCACGCCGCGCCAGAGCCTGATGTCGGCGACCACGTTCTTTCATATCAATGATCGGCGCCTCTCCGTAGCGTCTGGCATACCACTCACCGGCAACTGCCAACCAATCGACAGCCGCTGCCCGCAGCGCAGCTTCAACGACAGCCCGCTCAACGCCGCGCTCCAGCAATTCCATGCGTACCCGCAATGGCCCATAGCCCTTGCTTACCCGAGAGCGAATCAGACCCTCGGTGTAGCGTTGATCTGACTGAAGCCCCTCGTCACTTAAGCGCTCTACACAAGCAATGACCGCATGCTCAGACCAGCCCCGTTTAGTCAGTTTGGTGACCAGTTCCTTTTGACTATGCTCTCTCATGGCCAGCAAGCGAACCGCCGTGTGCATGAGATCTCGGTCAGAAGAATCCGGCGCTACCGAATGAGCGCCGCAGTCTGTCTCTACTTGATCATCTCTTGGACCCATGAATTCCGCAGTCTAGCGCCACCTATCTCAAAGCTTGCTGGTGTTACTCGGTTGCTTCGGCAACCTCTTGCTCGACATCTGAATCTCCAGGGCTCAATTTAGGCAAGAGCTTTTCACGAATTTGCATTTCGATTTCCATCGCCATCTCTGGATGTTCTTTTAAGAATTGACGAACATTATCCTTGCCTTGACCGATACGCTCATCACCATAGCTGTACCAAGCACCAGACTTTTTCACCAGCCCATGCTCCACACCGAGCTCGATCAATTCACCCTCGCGGGATACCCCCTCGCCATAGAGAATCTCAAACACGGCCTGCCTAAATGGCGGCGCCATTTTATTCTTGACCACTTTGACACGCGTCTCATTACCGATGACTTCATCGCCACGCTTAAGCGCACCAATGCGTCGGATGTCTAGGCGAACTGAGGAATAGAATTTCAGTGCATTCCCCCCTGTGGTGGTCTCAGGCGAACCGAACATGACACCAATTTTCATACGAATTTGGTTAATGAAGATCACCATACAATTGGTTCTCTTGATATTGCCAGTGAGCTTCCGTAGCGCCTGGCTCATGAGCCGCGCTTGCAAACCAACGTGCGAGTCCCCCATCTCACCCTCGATTTCAGCCTTGGGTGTCAGGGCCGCAACAGAATCGACGACCACGACATCCACCGCTCCAGATCGGACCAGCATGTCTGTAATTTCAAGCGCTTGCTCACCGGTATCAGGTTGTGACACCAAAAGGTCATCAACATTGACACCTAACTTCTGGGCATAAGTGGGATCCAGCGCGTGCTCCGCATCGACGAAGGCACAGGTACCGCCTGCCTTTTGTGCCTCTGCCAAGGCATGCAAAGACATGGTTGTCTTACCTGACGATTCAGGCCCATAGATCTCAACAACACGGCCTCGAGGTAGACCACCGATGCCCAATGCGATATCCAGTGCCAATGAACCAGACGACACCACAGGCACATCACGGCGACCTGTCTCGTCACCCATGCGCATAATGGCACCTTTGCCATATTGCTTTTCAATTTGTCCAAGAGCCGCTGTTAGCGCCTGTTTACGATTGTCATCCACAGTGATCACCTCTTCAAAACTTTGATTAAATTGCCATCATACTGACGGGCTCTATTATCTCACAGCCCCGTCAATCCCTTGGCAGGCCAGCGGCATTCTTATAAGTCCTCTGACGCTATTTTAGGCTTTTTCGTCGCCCAAGGACCTGCCTATGAGTATTAGCTTAATGATCCGATTCTCAAAACGTGAGAGACCGATTGATTCGATCGACAAGCCCTCGCAAAGCGCAAATCACACTGAGCCGCCTCACAGCCTCTCGATCACCGCCAAAAAGATGGCACTCTGTCTCAACAATGCCGTCAGGAAGGGCCCAGCCAAAGCATACTGTGCCCACTGGCTTATCGGCACTGCCACCACCAGGACCTGCGATCCCGGTCGTGCTTAAGCCATAATCCACACCCGAGCCCAGCCTCACGCCGTCAGCCATCTGAGCGGCGACCTCCTCACTGACCGCACCATATGAGGCTAGCGTGGCCTCTTTGACGCCAAGTAACTCCGCCTTGGCGTCATTGCTGTAGGTCACGACACCACGATCAAACCAAGCCGAACTGCCTGCAACGTCAGTGAGCACTTTGGCAATCCACCCACCAGTGCAGGATTCTGCTGTGGCCAGCTGCCGACCACAGGCCTTTAACTGAGATGCCACGGCTAGGGCGGCCTGTTCCAGTGCTTGATCTGTATGGTTTGATTCCATGCCTCTATAATGCCTTGTTTTGGTATGGTGCGTTTCATGACTGACTCAAATTCCAATGCCCACACCCCACTGATGAGGCAATACCTTGCCTTGAAGGCAGAGGTGGAAGCCAAGCAGCCCGGTGTGCTGCTGTTTTTTCGAATGGGCGATTTTTATGAGCTTTTCTATGATGATGCGCGTCGAGCCGCTCGCCTTTTGGATATCACGCTCACAACACGTGGGCAATCGGCCGGTGAAGCCATCCCGATGGCAGGTGTCCCTTATCACGCTGCTGAGGGTTATCTTGCACGTCTCCTAAAAAAAGGCCAATCAGTGGCCATCTGTGAGCAAACAGGTGACCCAAATACCAGCAAGGGACTCGTTGAGCGAAAGGTTGTTCGGATCGTCACCCCAGGGACGCTCACGGATGATGCCTTGCTTGACGCTCGCTCGTCCCAACTGTTGACCGCTGTTGATTGGGATGATGCCTCTTTGGCAAAGTGGCAACTGGCCTGGCTAGATCTCGCCAGTGGCCAATTGCGAGCGAGCCAAGGTGAAGGGATAGGCGCCTTACAGGCCGAGCTTGAGCGGCTAAGACCAGCAGAATTATTGTTTAGTGAAAAGCACGGCGAGCTCAGCTCAGCCTTGTTCTTAGATCCGCAGACTGCCACTCGTGCCGTCCCACCTTGGCACCTTGAGCCCGGGCGCGCCTACGATGGTCTGTGTGAACATCTGGCCGTTGCAGATCTTGCGGCCTTCGGCTTTGATAAAAACGACATGAGGCTTGGTGTGCTCGGGGCGCTTTTGAGCTATGCCAAGGCCATGCTCTCGACTGATCTGTCGCATGTTGATCAACTACAGTCGATTGATAGCGAGTCGGTTTTGCTTCTTGATGCCGCCACCCGTCGACATTTAGAAATCGATCGCCATCCTGAGGGCCGTCACGAACATACCTTGGTGGGCCTCATGGATACCACACAGACCCCCATGGGCAGCCGAATGCTCAGACATTGGCTGACACAGCCCATCACAGACCAAGCGGTGCTGTCTGGCCGCCATGACGCCATCGAATCGCTCATCGCTGGGGCACTGTGTGAACCGATTCGGCGCTTGCTCAGTGGCATCGGAGATCTGGAGCGAATCGCGACACGGATTTCCTTACGCTCTGCAAGACCACGTGATTTATCAACCCTGAGGGAAGGTCTCGGAAAGCTACCTGATTTGCAGCAGTGCTTGATGCGCCTGACGCCGTCACCACAGCCAGAATGGCGCCAGCATCTCTCACCGCAGCCCGAGGTGCATCAACTACTGAGCCGTGCTTTGGTTGAACAGCCGCCGATGCTCATCCGTGATGGCGGTGTCCTCGCCACAGGATATGACCAAGAATTGGATGATTTGCGCGCATTGAGCGAGAACGCAGGAGACTTCTTGATTGAGTACGAAAAAAAGGAGCGCGAGGCGACGGGGCTGTCCACCCTCAAGGTAGGCTTCAACCGAGTCCATGGTTACTACATTGAGGTCTCCAAGGCACAGTCAGAGGTTGTGCCCGAGCACTACACACGGCGTCAAACGCTGAAAAATGCCGAGCGCTATATTACAGAGCCACTCAAAATCTTCGAAGACAAAGTGCTCTCCGCCAAAGAGCGTGCGCTCACGCGAGAGAAAGTACTGTATGAGGCGTTATTAGATAACCTGGCGGCGTCGCTGTCAGATCTAAAACCCGTCATTAGTGCCCTTTCCCAATTGGATGTGTTGAGCACTTTCGCGGAGCGGGCGATCCGTTTGAACTGGTCGCGCCCTCACCTAAGTGCTGAGCCTGGGATTGTCATTACGGGTGGGCGTCACCCCGTCGTGGAGCATGTTTTTGCCGATGCCTTCATCCCAAATGACTGTCATCTTGGCCCAAAGGCGAGCCTGCTCATGGTCACCGGCCCCAACATGGGTGGGAAGTCGACCTATATGCGTCAAGTGGCGCTGATTACCCTTTTGGCCCATGCCGGCAGTTTCGTGTCAGCACAAGAGGCGCGGATTGGTCCGATTGACCGAATTTTCTCCAGAATTGGTGCGGGTGATGACCTGACTCGAGGCCGATCAACCTTTATGGTTGAAATGGTCGAGACAGCCTACATCCTCAGGCAG
>JALQZL010000084.1 GCA_023258355.1 Wenzhouxiangellaceae bacterium
AACTTTTTGGGCATGTCAGGGGCGCCTTTACAGGGGCTCATGAGCCATCCACAGGGCTCATGCAACAAGCTCAAGGCGGCACGCTATTCTTAGATGAAGTAGGTGAACTGCCACTGCCTCTTCAAGCCAAACTACTCCGTGTCATAGAAGAACGCCGAGTTCGCCCCATTGGCGCCAGTCATGAGCGCGAACTCAATATTCGGCTCATCAGCGCAAGCCACTGTTGTTTGTCCCAATTGGTATCCCAAGGACTGTTCCGCAGTGATCTTTACCATCGACTACGCCTGACAATGATCAAGACCCCACAACTTATCGAAATCAAAGAGGATTGGCCTTGCTTGATTGACTATTTCATGCACCGTGCTGCAGTGACATTTTCTCTGTCCCCGAAGAAACTCACGCCCGAGGCGATCGATAAGCTCAATCGGTATCACTTTCCAGGGAACATGCGAGAGCTAGACCACTGCTTGGTGGCTGGGCTGATTGCCTCCAAAAGCCCTGATGTTGAGCCTGAAGATCTGGATTTCGCGTTCTTGGGAGAAACCAATGCAACGCATCACCAGACAGATTCTATTGATCTTGCATCGCTCCCCTCGATGGGTTTATCTGACGCTATGGCACTCACTGAGAGAAAATTGCTTGAGCAAGCCATGATGGACCATGCGAATGATCGCTTCCTTGCGGCCAAAGCACTGAGGATCAGTGAGCGTTCGATGCGCTACCGATTAAAGAAAATAGCCTTGCGTGATAACTAGACCGCCAACATCGATGACAAACAGGGGATCGAAAGCAAAGGTGACAAAGCTGTGTCACAATGGCAATGAACTCACCGTCAACTAAGCAATTCCATGGCAGCCCATCCTGATGATGTCAAACGAGAGACCCCTGATAGTCTCCGAGACCAACTAATCCGAGCCTTCACAAAGACACGGTCTGTCTCTGATCAAATGGCTGCGGGCTTAAGCCCAGAGGATCAGAATTTACAATCCATGCCAGATGCCAGTCCCATCAAATGGCACCGAGCACACACCACCTGGTTTTTTGAAACCTTCGTACTGAAACCATTGAGCGAGGAGGGGATACAGCCCTATGAGTCGCCCAATGATCAGTTCGCCTACTTATTCAATTCGTACTACAACGGTGTTGGTGCGCAATTCCCCCGAGCGCAACGAAGCCTGATGTCACGCCCTGATACACAAGAGGTCGATGAGTATCGAGCAGCTGTGGATGGCGCCATGCACTCACTACTGGCGAATGCCAGTGAGGATGTGCTTAACCGCTTAACTGATCGTGTTGTGCTGGGCCTCAATCATGAACAGCAACACCAAGAACTGATGGTCACCGACCTCAAGCATGCTTTTAGCTTCAATCCCATTGCACCGGCTTGGACCAAACGACCCGATCTTATTGGTCACCCCACCCCACAAGCTTGGGTCCCGTTTACAGGTGGCCTCAAAGAAACTGGTCACCGCCCTGAAGATGATGTGAATCGACTGTCATTCCATTTCGACAACGAGGGCCCGATACACAAGGTGCATCTCAACGATTACGCGCTGGCGAGACGGCCGGTGACTTGTGGTGAATATATCAATTTCATCAATGATGGCGGGTACGAGAATGCTCATTTGTGGCTATCGGATGGCTGGGCATGGCGCCGTGACCAACAAATCACAGCACCTCTCTACTGGCGTCTTGAAGAGGGCCAGTGGTACTTACATACTTTAGGTTGCTGGCGAGAAGTGGATCCAGAAGAGCCAATCTGCCACATCAGTTTCTATGAAGCGACTGCCTTCGCGCTCTGGGCGGGCGCTAGGCTACCAACGGAACATGAGTGGGAAAATGCAGCGCGTGTGCAGATGGGAGCCCACGTCGTGGGCCATTTTGCTGACAGCCAACGATTTCATCCAAGCCGAGCATTGGAGGATGAAGTGTCCGATTTGAGTCAGTTGATCAAAATGTATGGTGATGTTTGGGAGTGGACCGCATCGAGCTATGCGCCTTATCCCGGGTTTAAACCAGTGGCGGGTGCCATTGGTGAATACAACGGCAAATTCATGGCAAATCAGGTGGTGCTCAAAGGTGGGAGTTGCGCAACTCCGGCGGGGCATGTTCGACCCAGCTATCGAAATTTTTTCTACCCACCCGACCGTTGGCAGTTCACAGGATTGCGGCTGGCCAAAGATTTATAAATCGAAAACGACCTCAAACGACTTTATTAGGTATGGAAGACTTTCTAAACGATGTGCTAACCGGTCTCAGAGATGAGCCGCGTTGGCTCCCTTGCAAATACCTCTATGATGAAAAAGGCTCCGAACTCTTTGAAGCGATCTGTGAGACGGATGACTATTATGTTACCCGTGCCGACCTCGCGCTTCATGAGTTATGTGTTGATGAAATCAGCCAGCTGTCGGGCAAACAGACGCATTTGATTGAGTTTGGCTCAGGTGCAGGCACCAAGACCGAGCGCTTACTGTCTTCTCTCGATAGCCCCCGCGCCTATAGCCCAATTGAGATATCCCCCACTGCACTAGAAGGGTCTGTGAAAGCCCTTAGGGAGCGATTCCCAGATTTGACTATCCAACCCATCGAAGCTGACTACACGCAAGACATTGATGCCTCTAAAATCAAGTTAGATCCACCGGCCAATAACCGATTGGTTTATTTTCCAGGTTCGACGATTGGTAACTTTACCCACTCAGAGGCTCGTCACTTTCTCAAAAGAATGGGTAAGATTGCAGGCGATAATGGCGCCATCTTAATTGGTGTTGACCTCATCAAGCCTGTTGACATACTCCTTCGTGCCTATGACGACGCTCAGGGGATAACCGCACAATTTAATAAGAATATTCTCTTGCGGCTGCAAACAGAATTGGATGCACAACTCGATTTGGACGCGTTCAAGCACGAGGCGCGCTTTAATGCCTCATTGTCTCGCGTAGAGATGCAGTTGGTCGCCATCAAGGAGACCCGGATACACTTAGGTGATGACTGCTTCAAGTTTATGCCCGGTGAGAGCATACACACCGAAAGTAGCCATAAATATTCAATTGAGGGCTTCCAAGCGCTCGCTCTCGCGGCTGGCCTTGAACCAGTGCATCATTGGATTGACCCAGAGGGCTTATTCTCGATGCATTACCTGAAGCCAACCGCTGCTTGAAAAGCTTAAGGCACTTAGACGGCTAGAAGCCGGCAGCTTGACCATCTTTCCTTGACTCAGAAGCGCCTCGATAAATTCGAATAGGTGGTGTGGTTGTCATGTCATGCTCAACCATAATCGCTTGATAACCGCCAAACGGCCCTCTGGCCCAAGCAATGTCATGGCCTTTGCCCAGCAAAGCACGGATGGTTTGATAAGAAAAGCCGGACTCCAAGTTTATGGTGCCGCCATCAGTCATCTGTAGGGCTTGGCCTGTTGGCTCGGTGGAACCAGTATGGTGAATACGGGGTGCATCGCCTGCTTCTTGTAAACCCATTCCAAAATCAATCAAATTGATCACGATTTGGGCATGTCCCTGCGGCTGCATTCCACCACCCATCAACCCGAAACTCACCCAAGGAGACCCGTCTTTCGTGATAAATGCAGGAATAATGGTATGAAAGGGTCGCTTTGAGGGTGCAAAGCTATTGGGGTGGCCATCTTTCAACACAAACATCTCACCACGGTTTTGGAGAATAAAACCAGCATCTGGTGGCGTCATACCTGAACCCATTCCCCGGTAGTTAGACTGGATGAGAGAAACCATGTTGCCGTCTTTATCCGCCGTCGTTAAATAGATCGTGTCACCCTCATTGAGCTGCGGCCGTCCAGCTTCAACAGTTTCAGCAGCCTCGTCCATGTCAATGAGTGAGCGACGCTCGTCGGCATAGTGCTTAGAAATCAACCACTCCACATCCACTTCCATAAACTCAGGGTCAGCATAATGACGTGCACGGTCTTCAAAAGCTAATTTCTTCGCTTCAACAAACAAGTGAATATGCTCAGGGGAGCCAAACCCATAGGACGACAGGTCGAAGGCCTCCAGAATATTCAGAATTTGCAGACCTGCAATGCCTTGGCCATTGGGTGGAATCTGCCACACATCATAGCCACGGTAGTTGGTTGAGACAGGATCCACCCAATTGCCCTGGTGGGAGGCGAGATCCTCGTAGCTTAAGAAACCACCATGGCTGGCCATGTACTCACCGATCCGTCTTGCCATCTCACCCTTGTAGAAGCCGTCTCGTCCCTCTTGGATCAACATGTCTAGGGTATCGGCATAATTGGGGTTTTTCCACAGCTCACCAGCTCGTGGGGCACGCCCATCGATTGTGAACTGCTCGAGAAACCCGGGAAATTCTGCCAATACGGGGACAGAGCGGTCCCAGTACCATGCAATCAACTCGTGAACGGGATGCCCCTTCCTTGCATACTCAATGGCAGGTGCCAGCACGTCAGCCATCTCCAAGGCACCATAACGTTCATGGAGCGCGAACCAGCCATCAATGACACCAGGAACTGACACCGGCAACGGGCCTCGAGGTGGGATATCTTCATAGCCATTCTCGATAAACCACTCCAACGTTAAGCTTTGAGGCGACCGACCTGATCCGTTGTATCCTTGCAGCGTTTGTGTCTTCGCATCCCAAACAATGGCAAAGAGGTCTCCACCGATGCCATTCCCAGTCGGCTCCATTAGACCCAATGCGGCATTGGCTGCAATGGCTGCATCCACGGCATGTCCACCACTTTTGAGAATATCCAGTGCGATTTGAGTCGCCAGTGGGTGTGACGTGGCCGCCATCCCGTTTTGCGCCATCACCTCCGAGCGTGAGGCGAACAATTCACCCGTCACCCGATCGTAGCCTTGGGCCGTGGAGATTACGGCAGTCAATGCCAGTCCCGAAAAAATAAGCGTCAAAAATCTCTTGTTAAGCGTGGCTAACATTGGTTTCTCCTGACCCACAGTGGCTTGATCTGTTAAGCCTAACTGAAACACACCCTCTTTGCTGTGATGGCGTGTTTGGCGTCAACGAGTGAGTTAAAATGGGAGATCTCACTTATTTTTTGGAGACCGTGCTCATGAAAGCCCCCGTTCGTATTGCCATCACAGGCGCTGCTGGCCAAATTGGCTACCAATTGGTATTTAGAATTGCTGCTGGAGACATGCTGGGCAAAGATCAACCCGTCATTTTGCAGTTAATCGAAATCCCACCCGCTTTGGACATGCTCAAAGGGGTTGTGATGGAAATTGATGATGCGGCTTTCCCGTTGGTGCATGGGGTAATGGCAACCACCGAGTTAGATGCGGGCTTTGATCAGGCGGACTATGCCATCTTAGTGGGATCCAAACCTCGAGGCCCCGGCATGGAGCGGGCTGATCTCCTCAGCGAAAATGGAAAAATCTTTGGGCCGCAAGGGCAGTCACTCAACCGTGTGGCTAGCCGTGATGTGAAGGTGTTGGTTGTGGGTAACCCAGCCAATACCAATGCGCTGATTGCACAGGCTAATGCCCCTGACCTGCCACCAGAGAACTTTACTGCGATGACACGCTTAGATCATAACCGCGCACTGGCGCAGTTATCCGGGAAGCTTGGCGTGCATCACAGCAAGATTCAGCAAATGACGATTTGGGGAAACCACTCCTCCACACAATACCCCGATCTTCATCATGTCAAAGTCGGCGGCCAGTCAGTGATCGATGGTGTGGATACCACTTGGTATACCGATGATTTCATTCCCACCGTGCAACAACGCGGTGCGGCCATCATTAAAGCGCGAGGCGCATCCAGTGCCGCCTCTGCCGCATCAAGCGCCATCGACCATATTCGTGATTGGGCGCTGGGAACAACGAAGGGTGATTGGGTCTCCATGGCAGTCCCTGCAGATGGCAGCTACGGTATTGAACCAGGCGTGATCTACTCTTTCCCTTGTACTTGTGAGAATGGCCGATGGCAGATTGTTCAGGACTTGCCAATCAACGCGTTCTCCAGAGAAAGAATGGAAGCCACGGATCAAGAGCTTCGTGAAGAGCGCGCTGCTGTTGAGGCGCTGTTGTAACCCAGCCTTGATTTGACTTAGTTAGAAAAGAGGCTATCCAAACTCAGGCGATGCTCTGGTGTTTTTTCACCACGAGCATGGCCAACTCCAAGGCTTGCTCATAGTTCAGTCTTGGATCAACCGTTGTTTTATAGGCTGTCACTAGATCAGTCTCATTTAAACGACGTGCGCCACCAATACACTCAGTCACATTTTCTCCAGTCAACTCCAGATGCAATCCCCCAAGGCGAGATTTGGACGCTTGATGAATCTCGATGGCCTGCTCAACCTCTGACTGGATCTTCCTAAAATCACGTGTCTTGTACCCATTGCTGGTTTTCTCTGTGTTGCCGTGCATTGGATCACAAATCCACAACACTGGAGAGCCTGTTGCGCGTACCGCTTCAATCAAACCAGGAAGCGCATCTGAACTCGACTCTGCACCCATCCTGTGAATCAACACAATCCTGCCGGCCTCTCCGTCTGGGTTCAAACGGTTG